>CALAGJ010000137.1 GCA_937892395.1 uncultured Parafilimonas sp. | reverse complement strand
TTGCTTCTAATCTATTGGAAGAAATGAATACTTCTTGAATTGGAGTCGTTTTAATTTCTTGTGCATTTGTCCTTATATAACTCAAAAGAAATAAAAAATAAACTAGTTTTAATCTATACATAATTGCGTGTGTTTTGAGCCGCAAAGGTAAAAATTTTAAGTTCAAAAAATATTTGAGTAACTATAAAACAAAAAAGCCGAAGGATAATCTCTTTCGGCTATTTTTTTGCAATAAGATTCTCCTAATGATTCGACTTGGAGAAGCGGATTTTCACCATCATTATCTACCGAACTGTTTGTGCCACTGTTTGAGCCGCCTCCTATCACTGCATCTTCTGCTGTAAAGCGGGTATAGTCATTACCATCTAACCCGTCTTTAAAAGCGAGGTAGCTGCTCATGGGTGTGTTAGTGATGTCATTATCTGAGTAGTCATAGCCCTTTATATGCTGATTGAAGAAGGTGTAAACCTTGCCATTTTCAGCATCAATTATAGGTGTAGGATTACCCGGCTCTTTATAGGTTACCATATTAATATATTGTATCCAGTAGTCTATGCCAAAATCAAGGGCGCTGGTGGCGGTGGCAAAGAGGTGCCGGGGCCGCTGGCGTAATATATCTATATCGTAAAAGCCTCCGACTTTATAATCTGTGTAATAACCCAGGTCAGTATTATTCCAGTCACATTCATCCCGGTAGCGTATCACACCGCCATTGCTGCCCTGTGTAGATTTGGCTATATTGGCCGGTAACTGATCATATTTAAGCCTGCGATACATATCCCGGTAGTTTTTGCCAAAATTCATATTGTACAGGTGGCCGCCCTCCGGTGGTTTGCGCCAGCTCTGGATAAGGTATTTCATAATGGAATTGGGCGTATTACCCCAATTGGTTCCATCAGCAGAGCGCCTGCCAAACCAGTTGCGTGTAAGCCTGTCTGCATTATTGGTATAAACTCCGTCACTATAAGGGGCCACATTTGATGCAGGCCATAAAAAATAAGATTCGGCAGAGGCTTTTGTAAAATCAACGGTTACCTGACGGGGCAGGTTGTTGAGGCCGGGGTTGTTGTCGGCCACTTTTTTACCCCATACCTTGCTGCCACTGCCCCCGTTGAGCAGCAGGTGCACATTGGGCAACTTCCGTGTGGATGGCGCTGCAATGGCAGAGCCGTTGAGGTTAAATAATTTATTGGCAAGCCAGCCCCAGTGCTTACGGACAAATATGGGCCACTCGGTTTCCTGGTCTATATCATCGTCCAGATCAATCTGCACATTAGGTTCGCTGCCTTCAACTATTTTTTTAAGTCCGTCCCAGGGGCGGAGGTCGCCGGTGGTGCCTTCCGGAATCTGTAAAAACAGTAGGTTTTGCTTTATCTTTATATTAGTTTGAATATCCTCCCAAGGCTTATCTGGTGTGCCGGTGGTTTTGAGGTTGCAGAGGTATTGTATAATGCAGTATAAAAAATTGCGGTACCAGTATTCATATTTTGTTTCGGCTAAGTTATCGCTGGTGTAGTTGAAGAGGGCATAGTCATCATCGGTATAAGCCCCGTTTGTGGATACACCGGCTGTTACACTGCTCATTTTTACATAATCGGGATAGGTTCCTGCAGTATTGTTGACGTATCCCTGGTCAGCGGGTTTGCGCCCCTTGTCCAAATAATCAGGATAATAACGGGCATCAATGCCGCTGCCTGTTCTAAGCCGTTTAACACCGCTTTGTGTGTTTGATAGCCAGTATGGGCCTATTTGATTTGGATCATTTGCAATCCCAATCGGCGACCACTGACCCGTCCATATCTCTATACCATAAGCTTTTATATTATCCAAATTGACAATCGCTTTTATGCTTGTATAAAAATCTTCGTAGCGGATCAGGTCATTGCCTGTCGTTGTGTAACTGGGAAGAGCGCCTTTGTCATCGTTATCATACTGCAAATAATTCCAGGCAAAAACAATCACGGCTCCTTTTATATAATCCGCATCAGGAATATCCGCCATGCTGGAGATGTAAGGGGAAGAACTGCCGCTACTGTTATAAAGGGGGCAAAGAAACTACTGTCAGCATAGCGGGCAGCGCTGCCGGCATTCACAAACTTAAGGGTGGACTCTACCGTACCATTGGGGGCTAATTTATAGGGCCAGAATATCCAGGAGCCCCGGGCATCCAATTCAAGACTTTGTGTGTGAACCTGTGTGAGTAAACATACTGCAAGCAGCAGTAATCCTGTTTTTTTGTTCATGATTGTACATTTTGTTGTCATGAAATTTTAAATTATCAATGGTTATGGGTTAGAACGGTTTATGTTTTTCTAACGCCTGATAAATATAAAGTAATTGATTACAGAAAAATATTTTTTTTACCCCCTATTTCTATCTTTGGCAACACCTGTATAGTTTACTGGTTTAAATTTATCATTATGAATAAAAACATCCTTTATTTGTTTACCGCTTGTTTTTTTGTTTTTATTGTCGAAAACACATTTTGCCAAAGCTGGAATTTTCTGCAAAAATCTGTAGCGCCTGACAGGCGGAATGGTTTTGAATTGCTTGGCAATAGCCTTGATATGAATGGCGATTATGCCATGGTTGGCGCCTGGGCCAATGATTTTGATGAAAACGGACGTAATTATTTAGACGATGCCGGTGCGGTTTATCTTTATCAAAAAACAGCAGAAGGGGTATGGCCGCTGATAAAAAAAATAGTGGCATCAGACAGAACAATTTATGATGGGTTTGGTTCCGCTGTAGCTATTGATAGCAATTATGCTGTAATCGGTGCTCCTTTTGAAGGTTCGGGCCTGCTTGAATCTGCCGGCGCTATATATGTTTTTGAAAACAGGGATGGAGATCTTACGGAAGTAAAAAAACTATTTGCTCCAGACCGTGACTATTTAGATGAATTTGGCAGCCAGGTAGCTATATCAGGAGATTGGATATTAGTAGGAGTGCCACGGGAAAGTGAGGATGAAAATGGCCAAAATACTATATTGGGAGCCGGCTCTGCTTATCTGTATCACCGCAATGGCGGTGAATGGGCTTTTACCCAGAAAATAGTAGCTTCTGACCGAGTAGATGGAAATGACAGATTTGGGGGAGGGGTAGCTATTTCGGGGGATTATGCTGCTATTACGGCTATAGGTAACAAAAATTCCGGTGCTGTTTATATTTTTAAAAATGGGGGGGGGGTATGGACGGAAATACAAAAATTGAGAGTAATGGATGAAGGCGGCTTTGGCCGTTCCATTACCATGAAGGAGAATCGTCTTGTTGTGGGTTCTGGTGGGCGATTTAACTTAAATGGAAACGAGTATACCGGATGTGCATATATTTTTGAAAATATAGCCTGGGTATGGACTGAAGTACAACGTATTGAAGCCAGCGATGGCCGGGAAGATGATTTTTTTGGTGGATATGTGGCCACGGAAGGAGATAATATTGTAGTAGGGGCCAGCAGCAATGCTTACGATGCCAATGGCCAAAAATATTCGGTAGGTACCGGCGCTGCATATATCTATCAGAAAAATGCAGAAGGAGTATGGAGCCAGGTGCAGAAAATAGTGGCCCCAGACAGAAACGTTGCTGGAATATTTAATGACTATCCTCAATATTTTGGGCGCACGGTGGGTATCAGCGGAGGCTCTATTGTTTGCGGGGCTACTTATGAAAGTTTTGATGAAAATGGGGAGAATTATGTTTATGCAGCAGGAGCAGCCTATTTCTTCCAAAACCCTGTGCTGCCGCTGGGTTTTAGCACTTTAACAGGAGAGAAAAAAAATAATAAAAATATACTCTACTGGCAAACTTATAATGAAACCAGCCTGCAAAATATGGTGGTGGAAAGAAGTACAGATGGTATCAATTTTAATAAAATAGGTAATGTAATGCCACAGCATCAAGCAGCGGCTTACAAGTATGAAGATGCAACTGCGGCTGCGGGGTTAACCAACTTTTACAGAATTAGTTTCCATGAAAAAGATGGGCGTAAAGAACTAAGCAATACCATCAGCATAGCAGCCTCTACCAAACCATTTACGGTAAGTGTAAGGCCCAATCCTTTTACTTCAAAATTTACTGTGGTGGTCAATAGCGGTCTTCCGGCATCCACTCCGATGAATGTACACTGGTATAATACCGCAGGCCGTTTGGTTTATACCGAAATTCGCTTTTTAAATACTGGTGATAATACCCTTACTTTAAATACTGCCGCACTTGCAAAAGGGGTTTATATGGTGGAGTTTATGCTGAGTGATGGAAGAAGAAAGGTGGAGAAGGTGGTGAAGGAGTAGGTGGTTAATTTGTTAGTTGTTAATTCATAATTGAAATTGGACAAATTTGTTGACTAGAAAATAACATACTTTATTAAACTTTGGTTATTGCCTTTCCCTCAACGTCATTGCAAGGTGGCACGACAAAGCAATCCCTCAAACCTTTAGCTATAAATTTTCAAAAGATACACTCACTACAAAGGATTGCTTCCCCCTAAGCCTCCCGAATGGCTTTATTTAATTGGTATCAGTAATTGTGTGGAGGTAGTACAATTCATTTATAAGTTGTACAATATATTTACAGCCACTTTTATAAAGAACTATGCAAAACCTTTTGCCATTTGAAACTTTCAAAAAAAAGATTGATTCTAATTGGACGCTTTTTTTAGATAGAGACGGCGTGCTCAATCATGAAAAAAAAGCTGATTATATTAGAAATGAAAATGAATTTTATTTTTATGATGGTATAAAAAATGCACTTGCAGGGCTTGCGCCAATCTTTGATACAATCGTAATTGTTACCAACCAAAGAGGTGTGGGTAGAGGATGGATGACCGAAGCTGACTTAAAGGGGATTCATACTTATATGGTGAATGAAGTAAAATCTGTGGGTGGAAGAATAGATGGTATTTATTATTGCACAGATGTAAACAGCGATAGCCCAAATCGCAAACCCAATCCCGGTATGGCTTTGCAAGCAAAGCATGATTTCCCTGCTATCGATTTTTCAAAAAGTATAATGGTAGGCAATAAAATGAGTGATATGCTTTTTGGAAGAGCAGCCGGTATGCATACCATATTCGTTGCTACTACAAACCCGGAAACAGCATATCCGCATGAGGCCATTGATTTTCGCTTTAATGCATTGCCGGCATTTGCAGCAGCACTATTAACAAAAAATGCTTAGAAATAATACTAAGCTTGCATCGATTTAATAATTTATGATCTATTTCAAGAACAGTAATTGGTATCATTTTTTGAAAGGAGTTAGGCCATGTCTGCTTTTACTATTTTGTATTTTTTTCGTAGCTCAAATGCAAGCACAGCTGCTGTCACCGGCTGATTATGCATTGTTGCAAGAACGAGAAACTGCTATGAAGTTACAAGCTGCAAATATGATATCGGCTCCCCTGCCTATGGACAGATTTGCAGCTGATAGTATTTTTATTAAGCAGTTGGTGCTTGCATTAAAAACGCCATACGCTTTCTACTATCCATTTGACTCTATTCGATCAGTTTCAAAGATTTATGCCTCGGACAGTAGCTTTAGAATTTTTACCTGGCAAATACAGCGGGATGAATCTTATTTTAGACAATATGGTGCTATACAAATGAATACCAGTAATGGCAGTTTAAAATTATTTCCATTGTTGGATGTTAGTGATTTTGTGTCTGAGCCTGTTGATTCTATAAGGACTAATAAAAATTGGATTGGTGCTATTTATTATGCTATGGTAGAAAAGCGATATGAGGGAAAGAAGTATTACACCCTGTTGGGCTATGATGATAATGATTTTACCACCACCAGAAAGTGGATTGAAATATTGACTTTTAATGAAAAAGAGGAACCTGTTTTTGGGGGAAATTATTTTGTGTATCCCGCAGATGGATTAAAGCCTGACCCCCCCGTAAACCGCATGCTGATTGAATATAAAAAGGATGCCGGAGTGCGTGTGGTGTATGATACAGCGCTTGACCTCATTATGATGGAGCATTTAATCAGCTTAGAAAATGATGATACAAAAAAATATACTTTGGTGCCTGATGGAGATTTTGATGCATTTGAATGGAAGATGGGTAAATGGCATTATGTAGAAAAAGTATTCAAGGATAAATTAGAGGATGGTGAAGCCCCCACTCCTGTTCCCATATTTGATGATAAACAATAGAATTATTGTATCCTTTCCGTTTTATTGATACTCGCTTTTTTTGAAATGATTGCAGCTATTTTTTCACTAAGCAATGCAGCTTGTTCTAATATCATCAGGTGTGTGCCACCTTCAATAATGTCGTCTGCTTGTATAAAATAATGAGGTAGTATCAAATCCTTATTGCCGTGTATATGAATAAGATTTTTTGGCCTTTCTGAATGCTTCCAGTGAAGTACGGCTCCCATAGCCCAACGAATAAATGCTGCATCAGTATCCCGCATAATAGCTTGCATAATTTTTTTTACAGGAGTTGTGGTTGCGCCAAATAAATAATAAAAAACTGCATTTGAATGATGCATCAAACCACCGGGTAATATTTTATACAAAGGCATCCATTTGAAGATGCGCAGATAAAAAGGTATTTCACGAATTGTTGTTGCACTGCTACAAATAATAACCTGAGCAGTAGGATTCAAATTTGCCATTTCTGTAGCCACCATTCCACCAAAAGAAACACCCAAAATGATACAATTTTCTTCTTCAATATTTGCAGCCATTCTTTTGGCATAATCCTGTAAACCCTCTCCTGCATTGGGTTGTAGCCAGCTTATATGTACCAATTCTGCATTGGGTATATGAAGGTATTGAAAGATTCTTTTATCTGCACCAATACCACTTATACAATAAATTTTTGTTGAACTCATTCAGATAATTTGCATTGGAGATAAAAGTATGTATGACCAATCTGGAAATTAAAGGATGCATAAATTATTGATCAAATATTGTCAGTATCTAAACTACATCTACCAAAAAATATTGCTTTTTCCCTTTTTGTACCAGCATATATTTTTGATGGAGTAGAAATGAGGCATCCAGTGTAAGCTGTATGTTTTCCACTCTTTTTCGATTAATACTTACACCACCATTTTGTATCATCTTTCTTGCCTCACCTTTACTCAAAAAAATATTGGTATCCGAAAGAAAACTGATGATATCAATACCGGAAATTAATAGCTCTTTAGAAAATTGAAATCGCTGTACACCTTGCATATTTTCCAGATCTTCAATAGAAAGATTTTCTGCCGGCGCTGATTGCTGTGCAAATAATTTTTCAGTTGTTTCCAAAGCTTCTGTTAGTCCTGCATCACCATGTACGAATAGGGTAAGGGATTCAGCAAGTTTGCGCTGTAGCAATCGCTTAGAAGCAGCAGTGGCATGCATTTCTATCAATGCATCAATTTCTGTTTTTGTTAAAAAAGTAAAAATCTTTATCCATTTTTCTGCATCTGCATCTGCAGCATTAAACCAGAATTGATAGAATTCATAAGCAGATGTTTTTGTAGTATCTAACCAAATATTTCCCTTCTCTGTTTTGCCAAATTTTCCTCCATCAGATTTTGTGAGTAAGGGACAGGTAAATGCAAAAGCATTGCCACCATCTATTCTGCGTATGAGCTCTGTACCGGTGGTTATATTTCCCCATTGATCACTTCCACCCATTTGAAGTTTGCAATGCTTATTTTTATACAACCAATAAAAATCATATCCCTGTATTAGCTGATAAGTAAACTCCGTAAAGCTGATGCCAGTATCTCCTTCAATTCTTTTTTTCACACTGTCCTTAGCCATCATATAATTTACAGTGATGTGTTTGCCCACATCTCTTATAAACTGTAGAAAATGCATCTCCTTAAACCAGTCATAATTGTTTACAATTTCTGCTCCATTTGGCATACTATCATCAAATTGAAGAAAACGACTCAATTGATTTTTTACACCTTCCTGATTTTTTTTCAACACTTCTTCACTCAGTAAATTTCGTTCCTCACTTTTACCACTGGGGTCACCAACCATACCGGTGGCACCACCAATTAATGCAATGGGTTTATGTCCTGCTTTTTGTAGATGAACCAATAAAATTATGGGTACTAAGCTACCTATATGAAGACTATCTGCCGTGGGGTCAAAACCAATATATGCATGGGTAAGTTCCTTTTGTAGTTGTTCCTCAGTACCGGGCATTATATCCTGTATTAAGCCCCTCCATCTTAGTTCTTCAATCAAATTTGTCATACATAAATTTGTGCAAATGTAAGTGCCGCCATATATGTCCGAAACTTGTTTTAAAGATATCGTGTTAATCGGGATTTTGCTGTCGCAATGGACCATATTCTCGAAACGCTGCATGCACAAGCATTTAAGCACCAGTCAAATGGTTCATTTTTTTTGACAACAGTCAACATCAACCTCCAATTTACATTACTTCTTCACGTTTCATTACAATACCTTCTTCAAAATATGGGCACTGTTACCATCCTGCTTCTATATTTGCCTGCACCTAATGAATGTAATTAGATACATACAAGCTCTTAGCGAATTATGGAAAGATATTCAAACCCAGAAACGCTTTAATAAGGTCTTTCTTGCACCTTATATTGAAACACTTGAAAAAAAATATGATGGACATTTTCACAAAGGGCAAAGGGAAAAAATTTTAAATTATTATGGTCTTTTTATCCCCGCTGTGTTGGCTGCATCTTATAAACGATTGTACAAAACAATACTTTCAGATGATGAAAGAAAAAGGGTTACATTATTTGGTATTCTAACTCCTGTGGGTGATGATTTGTTTGATATAGATCAACTTGATATAGCGGCTATACACACCATTACTTACACTCCGCATCTTTATCAAGACAGCCATTTTACGGCGCATGTGGCCTGCGAAATTCAGGATTTTCTATTGCACCATGTACCGAATGTAGCTGCATATACTTTGGCTGCAAAGCATGTATTTGACATACAGATTGAAACTTTAAAACAACTGGATGCCAATATTTCGGAAGAAGAAATAGCACATATTACTTTTTGTAAAGGTGGCTACAGTGTTATCATTTATCATGAGGTAATGCATGCTGCGGATGATGCACTAAGAGCTGCATTATTTGATGTAGGCAGCCTGATGCAGCTTGCCAATGATTTATTTGACTTGCATAAAGATATACCGGATGGCATACAAACATTACCTGCAAGGTGTACTAATTTTTCTGCATTAAAAAAAACATATTACAACCTCTCATTACAATGCAATAAAAAAATCAGGGATCTAGATTTTGATAAAAAGGAAAAGGAAATTTTTCTGATTAAAATGCAGTTTATCATAACTCGTGGATTGGTAGCTTTGGATCATTTTATACAAATTGAAAATGCAAACGGCGGTGCATTGAGAATGGATACACTAAGCCGCAAAGCGCTCATTACAGATATGCAAAAGCCTTCAAATATTTTTAAATGGCTGCGTTATTTAATTAAAATGTCTGCAAACTGATGTTGAAAAAATTTTGTACATATATTGGTTTGTTGTTATGCAATATGGTATCAGCACAGCAGGATGTATTAATCCATAGTTTGCTACAGGATATTGCTGTGCAGCAAGTTCAATCTACCAATGATAAAGATTTTTTAAAAGGATTATTTCCCTCTTTCAGAGAATGTGGTGGTGCTCCTCATAACTATAGTGCAGACAATAATATTTTCTTTACATCCATTGCCGCATTTGCTTTGCAAAACATGCAATCTGGATTACCAATGTCAGATCAAAAAATGGTGGATAGCATTTTGAAAAATGTACGACTTGCATATCCATATTATCAAAATAAATATGGTGATCCTTATTATGGATTTTGGCCTACGGATGCGCCCATTATGCCACATACTATTGTATTCAAATATTTAAAATCAGTATTTGGGCAAGGTGAAGATGCTGATGATAGTGTTATGATATTGATGTCTGACAGTAGCAATAAAGCAAAGGCAGAACAGTTAAAGAAAAGATTGGTACAACTTGCCAATGGCTCACCGGGCAGGAGCATTCATTCCGTGCCAAAAGCATATAACAAATATGCCGCATATAGCACTTACCTCGGTAGTCAAATGCCTGTTGACTTTGATTTTGGTGTGCAGTGCAATCTTTTATATTTTGTTTTTAAAAATCAATTAACACTTACCCAGCAAGACAGTGCCACTATTGATTTACTGGCACAAATGGTGCATGAAAAATTGTATCTGAAATCGCCAGTATTTATATCACCATATTATGTAAAATCTTCAATTCTTATTTATCATATCAGCAGGTTAATGGGTGCGTTTACTATTGCAAAACTGGAGCAGTATAAGCAACAGCTTATTGCAGATGCCCGTGCAGAATTACAGCATACAACCAACCTCATGGATAAGATTATTCTTTCTACTTCTTTAATGCGGCTTGGAACTGCGGCTCCAGAAATTGAATTGTATGATATAAAAGAATTTGAAAAAAGCAATCAGCAGAATTTTATTTTTTTTCAAGCCAGAGCAGCATTCCCTTATCCGGTGCTATTAAAGAAAGTATTCTTACATTGGAGTTATATCTGTTATTATTTCTATTGCCCGGCTTATAATAAAATATTGTGGTTAGAATATTTGGTGGAGAAAAGGAGAAGAATGGAATAGACTATTCTGGCATACTGTATTTTGTGCTTATTCAAGTCATACATAATTGTATAATACAGTTAGGGCATTTACTAATTAATATAAAATAATTACAATCAATATTAGACTTAATTGTTTTTCATATATGCTGCACAAATGCGTTTTACAGAATCTTCAAGTGGCGTATAGCTAAAGGCCGGAATTGCCTTCAAAAGTTTGGAATTATCAAAATAACTTTTTGCTTGTGCGGTTCTTGCGGTTTCACGAGTAAGCAATGGTTTGATGTGGGTCAGTTTGTATTTTATATTTTCCCATCTCCAAATTATACCCGCTAATAATGGGCTTACTTTTTTGTAGGGTATTTTTTTATTAAAGGCATTTGCAATCATCGTAAATAGTTCCAGATAAGAAAAATTTCCTGCACTTAAAATAAAACGCTCACCCACTATTTCTGCTTCATCAATTGCTATCAACGCTTTTACAACATCTTCCACATCTACAAAACCTGTAACTCCATCTGTGTACCAAGGAAATTCATTGTATATGGATTTGAAAATTGCACTGGAGCCAGTGTTCCAATCAGATTCTCCCAGTATGATAACAGGATTAACAACCACAATATCTAATCCCTCGGCCATGCCACGCCATATTTCCTGCTCTGCCAAAAATTTTGATTGACCATAGAGACTATTACTCGTTTCCGCTGTCCAGTGCATAGTCTCATTAATTTGTTGGCCTTCTCTTATTCTGCCTAAGGCCGCAACGGAGCTAACATGTATTAATTTTTTTACGCCTTTTTCTAAACACGCATTTACAACATTGGCAGTACCTATAGCATTCGTATTAAATAATTTTCTTTTTTCATCCGGAAGAAAAGATACAGATGCTGCGCAATGATATACTGTATCCACTCCTTGCATCAGTTCTCCTAACTCTACTACATCTAATATATCGCAGTGCTTCCAAGATACATTAGATATTAACTCCGTATTTTTCTTTGTATGAAAACCTGCTATGATGTCAATATCATTTTTTGATATTGCCTTTATAAGATGAGTGCCTACAAGACCTGAGGCGCCTGTTATTAAAATTTTTTTTCTATTACTCATTTAGCATACTGATAAAAACCACTGCCTGTTTTACGACCCAGATTTCCTGCTTCTACCTTTGCTTTTTGGATAGGAGATGGTGTCAGTCTTTCAGGATGATGGAGTGCTTGCCAAACAATATTACTTACTGCATAATTAATATCCATTCCAATCAAATCCATCAGTTTGAATGGCCCCATTTTAAAACCAAAAGATTCCATTATTTTATCAATATCAGCTACATCGGATATCAATCCCTTTTCAATCATTCGCATCGCTTCTAAATAATATGGACGTGCTACTCTATTTACTATAAAACCGGGTACATCTTTGCATAGCACTGCCACCTTCTTCATTGTAGTAGCAAGCTGCAGCAATGTTTGAATCGTGTCGCTATCTGTTGCATCTATTTTTACTATTTCTACTAACTTCATGATGGGCGCAGGATTGAAGAAATGCATGCCGGCCAGTTTTTCAGGATATTTCATTTGCTGCGCAATGGCGCCTATTGATAAGCTGGATGTATTGGTTGCAAATATTGTTTTTGGTGTATTGATCAGTTGGAGGTCTTGAAAAAGCTTTGCCTTTATTTCCAATTTTTCAACAATTGCTTCAATAATAGCATCCCCAACACAGTTTTCTAATCTATCTGTAAAAAGTATCCTATTCAGTATAGCTTCTTTTTGTGCTATACTCAGCTTTTCTTTTTGTACCAACTTGTCTAACTGATCGTTAATGGACTGTTTACTTTTTTCCAACATATCCAATTGTAAGTCATACTGTACCACCTCATATCCACTCTGTGCGGCCACCAGTGTAATGCCACTGCCCATTGTGCCTGCACCACATACCACAATTTTATTTACCTCCATAAAGGGATTTTTGCAAACATAGGGTTTTGGATAAGGCGGAGAATTGTTCTGCTTTTTTGTATGTTGATATTTCTATCTGAGTATATAAGTATTAATTTGCAATCATTCATTGCAGAGCCTGCAAAATAATTTGGCAACTGCTTCATCCTTTTATTTATATGAAAAATATACTCTTTGCAGATAGTGGTGGTACAAAATGCGAATGGTGTTTTATTGCCGAAGGCAAACAAAAAAAATTTACCACTGAAGGCCTTAGCCCTTATTTCCTTTCTTCAGATGCTATTCAACTTGTGATTCACAAAAAAGTGCTACCAAGGTTAAAAAATATCCGTCCAGATAATATCTATTTTTATGGAACCGGTTTGGGGATAAAAGCAAATAAATTACTACTGAGAAAAATTTTAAAATCAGCATTTCCACAATCAGCAATTGAAGCAGACACTGACATACTGGGTGCTGCAAGATCATTGTGTGGGCATGAGAAAGGCAATGTTTGTATTTTGGGCACGGGGTCAAATTGTTGCTCATACAATGGCAAAAAAATTACGATGAATTTTCCCGGATTGGGCTATGTGCTGGGTGATGAAGGCAGTGGAGCATATATGGGAAAAAAAGTGATTCAATATTATTTGAATGACATCTTTGATACTGCACTTAAAACGGCTTTTGACCAGCGATTCTCACTATCTAAACAGCAAATTTTAAATGCGGTATATAAACAAGAAAAGCCCAATCATTTTCTTGCAGGATTTGCATATTTTTTATTGGAACACAGAGGTCATTACCTAATTGAAAATATTATTGAAGATGCATTGAATGACTTTTTTCTACAGCATGTAAGCAGGTTGAAAGCGTGTACAAAATATCCTCTGCATTTTACTGGAAGTGTGGCTTATTTTTTCAGAGATAAAATAAAGGAAATGGCTTACAACTATAATATGCAAACTGGTAACATAGTGCAAAAGCCTATGGATGGTCTCATTCAATTTCATATCAAAAAATCTGCAAGATGAAAACAACCGAACAGGCATCATTTTATAACGATTTAGATAAAATGAGTACCTTGGAGTTGGTGGAGTCTATCAATAAAGAAGATGATACAGTGGCAGCAGCTGTACGTCTGGCTATACCACAAATTACTCAGTTGATAGATGCTGCATATTCTTGCATGATTAAGGATGGAAGGTTGGTTTATATTGGTGCAGGCACCAGTGGTCGGCTTGGCATATTGGATGCCAGCGAATGTCCTCCCACATTTGGCATTCTGCCAGATACTGTGCTGGGCATCATAGCAGGTGGTGATGCAGCGCTTAAAACTCCTGTAGAAAATGCAGAAGACGATAAAATGGCCGGCATTGAAGCACTAAAAAAAATAAATATTGGCTCGAATGATTTTGTGCTGGGCATCACCGCAGGCGGATATAATCATTTTGTATATGAAGCCATGTTATATTGTATAAATAATGGAGTGAGCACAGGCTGCATAACAGCCAATATGGATACGCCAATCAGTAAAATTGTTTCTTATCCAATTGAAACGCTTACCGGGCCCGAATTTGTAACTGGTAGCACCAGAATGAAAGCAGGTACTGCTCAGAAAATGGTACTCAATATGATCTCCACCAGTATAATGATAAAGCTAGGTCATATAGTAGGGAATCAAATGATTCACCTCATGCCCTTAAATGAAAAACTGAGAGAACGAAGTATCAGCATCATCGCCGAGAAAACGGGCATAGACGATCGGCATAAAATCTGCGAATTATTACTACAACATGGCAGCATACCAGCTGTGTTAAAAATCCTTTTGTAAAAACAATATTTGTTTTCAATCTGTAATCTGTATATTGCAAAAAAGTGGACAAAATGTATCACGGATATTGGTTCTTATTTTTTACAAATAAATCTTAGCAGATGAAACAAAAAATTTTACTCCTATCAGTTGTAACACTACTCGCTCAATCTAGTATCCAAGCTCAAAGTAAGAAGGCTTATGCCGTTACCGGAGAAATGCCGGGAAGCATCAATTGGGTAGCTTTTAGAGAAGTTGACCTCAGCTCAGGCAAGATTTTACAAACCATTTTTACGCCTACACAAAAAGACATTCGTTATGATGCCCTCACGGGCAATGCCATTGCCGCCACTGACAATATCAACACAGGCACAAAGCTTGAAACACTTTATAACTTAAATGAAGATATGGTGGCTGCTGCAGCATTTGATGAAAGAAATGGCAGGTTGTATTACACTACTATGAAAGGAAGCCAATTATCCTATTTCCAGATAAAAAATGGTGTTGTAAGAAATTATGTAGTTAGGGATCAGGTATTGAGAAATTTTGAGCCACAAGGTGGCGAGGCTTCCGTTTTTACAAGAATGACCATGAGTGCAAATGGATTTGGATATGCACTTACAAATGACGGTGAACACTTACTGCGCTTTACGACAGGTGAAAAAATTACAATCAAAGATTTAGGTAGTTTAAAAGATGGTGAAAACAATGCAAATAATTCCGTACACAATGCATGTGCAGGATGGGGTGGCGATATGATTAGCGATGCCAATGGTACCCTCTATCTTTTTACTATGAAGGGTAAGGTATATCAAATCAATCCTGCTACAATGGTTACAAATTATCTGGGAGCCATCAAAAGTTTACCTGCTTCATTTAGCGTAAATGCAGCAGCAGTAAATGAAAATGGTAAAGTGGTTGTAGCTTGTGCCAATGCTTCACAAGGATTATATGCTGTAAACCTGAATAATTTTGAAGCAACAAAAGTGACTACAGAAAATGTGGCAGATCAATTTAATGTGTCTGACTTGGCCAGTAGTAATTTTTTAAATGCTAATACGAATAGAGACAATCAATACATTGTATCGGAGGATGCCACTGTAAAAGGAAATGCCTTTGTGAGTGTATGGCCAAATCCTATTCCAAATAGAATCTTTACCATTGAGTTCAACAATATATCTGGCGAAAATTTTATCATCCAACTTACAGATATGACTGGCAGACCATTGATGGAAAAGCGAATGAATATACTTCCACATCAAACTGAAAGTATTGCGCTTACAAGTAATATTCTGAATGGAAATTATATACTTAAAGTGATTGGTAGCAATAGTGAAGTAGTGTACTCAGGAAAGATAATTGTAGATTAAAAATATTTGCCATAGGAAAGGTCCGGGTGTATTGCCCGGATTTTTTTTGCGTTGCACGCAATGGATACCCGCTATTTTTTTAATAGCCTTTCGTATTAATGCTGCCTATACATTTGCGCCAGCAATCACCAACTGATTCATTTATTTATATTCGATTATGATATTACCATGTTTAACTATTGCACCATCCGGTAAAAAAGGAAGAGGTGTATTTTCAACTGCAGATTTATCTGCGGGTACTGTTATAGAAATATCTCCTGTTATAGAATTTTCCTCAAAAGATCGAAAAGCTATTGAAGGCAGTAAACTGCACGATTACATATTTGAATGGGGTCCATCCCACCGCAAAGGCTGCCTGGCTTTGGGTTATATCTCTTTATACAATCATTCCTACAACAGCAACTGTGATTATGAAATGGATTTTGATCATCAACTCATGACGATTACCACTGTAAAAGACGTAAAAATTGGTGAAGAACTTTCCATCAATTACAATGCCTCACCAGATGATAAAACTAAAGTGTGGTTTGATGTACATGATTAATTGCTTGCTTTAGCATACAGATATGCTTCTACCAATTGTATGGTTTCCACTGCTTCTGCCACATCATGTACCCTTAAAATATTTGCACCATTCAGCAAGGCCATTGTTTGTAAAACGGTACTGCCATTTAAAGCGGCATCCGCAGATATTTTCAATGTTTTATAGATCATTGATTTTCTTGAAAGGCCCGCCAATATTGGCCTATCCAATATATGGAAAGCAGAGAGGTGCTTGAGTAGAAAAAAATTTTGTTCCACATTTTTTGCAAACCCAAAACCGGGGTCAATAACCACATCAGTAATGCCCGCAGTCTTGCAGATAGCCAACCTTTTAATAAAGTAATCTATCATTTCAGTAAGCATATCTTCATAATTGGTATTTGCTTGCATGCTTTGAGGACTGCCTTTGATGTGCATACAGATAAAAGGAACTTTTTCAGCTGCAACTGTCGTCAGCATGGCATCATCATACTGTCCGCCACTTATATCGTTCACTATGGAAGCCCCCGCCGTTATTGCATTTCCGGCCACTGATGCATAAAAAGTATCTATAGAAATTATCGCCTCCGGCAATGTTTTATGGACTGCTTCTATAGCTGGAAGCACACGTTCCATTTCTTCTGCTGCGGATATATGGACACTGCCAGGTCTTGTGCTTTGACCGCCCAAATCGAGTATGCTTGATCCTGCATTATACATCGCAGTTGCTTTGTGTACAATTGCATCAGTATTCAACATCCTGCTGTCTGCATAAAAACTATCAGGAGTACAATTTATGATTCCCATTACTATCGGCTTATCTAAGCTGATGAGTTTGCCTTTGCAATTCAATGTATATACCATCTTTTCAATGTGCATCAAATGATTAATTGACAATTCATATATTTTTGATGCGCTGTGCAAAATAGAGCAGCAGCAATTAAGAAATAACAGACTTATCATTATTCTTTATAAAATATGAAAAAAGCACTGGTAGCTATTCGTTGGATTGTAGGTTTATTATTTATTTTTTCCGGACTCATCAAAGCAAATGACCCCTCCGGTTTGAGTTATAAAATGCAGGAGTTTTTTGATGTATGGGGCTGGCATTTTATGGATGACTATACACTCATCTTTTCATTAATCATGAATGTGTCTGAAGTAGTAGCAGGCATTGCAGTTATAATCGGATGGCGTATACCTCTTTTTAGTTGGTTACTTTTATTACTCATCATTTTCTTTAGTTTTTTAACTGGCTATGCATTGTTCAGTGGCAAAATAAAAACATGTGGCTGCTTTGGAGATTGTATTCCGATCACAGCAGGTCAGTCTTTTATAAAAGATATTATACTCTTATTGTTTATACTCATTATTTGGTTGTATAGAAAAAAAATAAAATCAAATTTACCTACGTTTATATCCATATTGATCATCATGATTGCGATAGGCGGCACAGCATACTTTCAATATTTTGTTTTACAAAATCTACCATTAAAAGATTGTCTTCCTTATGCCAAAGGCAAAAATATAAAAGAGCAAATGCTGCCTCCGGCAAATGCAATTCCTGATAGCACAGTCATGGTGTTTATGTATGAAAAAAATGGTGTGCAGTCAGAATATATCAATGATGTGCCAGAAGAGGTAATGAATGACAGTACCTATATTTTTATTGATCGGAAGGACAAAATAGTGCGGCAGGGCAATGCTACACCTGCTATAACCGATTTGGCTTTTTACACTGTGGATGGTGTAGATACCACAGAAGCAATACTCTCCGAACAACAGAGTATATGGATGTTTGTAAAATCCTTTGAAAAATTCTCCGTACTTCCTCTTGATGTTAGTAGTTTAATAAAAGTTTGTAAGGAAAAAAATATGCCATTTTATCTAGTAACACCGGATAAAAGTGGTGCAGTAAACCTATTTGGTAATAGGAATGATGTACATATTTTAATTGCTGACGCTGTTGTAGTAAAAACAGCTGCAAGAGCCACTCCCACTTTCTTTATGGTACAGAATGGAACCATTGTAGAAAAAACCGCATTGCAAGGACTACAAGATTTAGTACATCAATTCCAATAGCAATTCATGCTTTGAATCACAAAAACTTTTATTGGTGCATCGTAATTTTATACATAGCAATGCAAACTATTAAAAATATTTTAAAACAGAAAGGCCACATTTTAATATCATTTTGCCGGAGGCGTTGGTAAGACAGGCTATGGTTGAAATGAAAGCAAATAATATCAGTTATTTATAGCTGAAAAGGAAGAACCATTTATAGGGATTTTTTCAGAAGTGGAATATGTGCATCACTTTATTTTAGAAGGAAAACATTCTGATGATACACCAGTAATCGATGTGCATATGGGAGAACTATCTATGATTGATGGTAATCAAAATACAGAATATGCACTACGTGCAATGAATACCTAACAAACTAGATATCTGGCTCTTTATCATGAATTTGAATTTGTTGGCATCCTCAGTATCCATGATTTAATGCTTGAGGTACTTGGCCTTAGGGTAAGTGAAGATATGGCAGATTTATAAAATATATCGAATACATACATTTTTGGATTCTGTAAAAAACCTCAGAGCTTCCCAGCCGCCTTCACGGCCAAGTCCACTGTTTTTTACACCACCAAAAGGTGTTCTCAAATCACGCATCAGCCAGCAGTTTATCCATACAATACCACATTGTAGCATAGCCGCTACTTGATGTGCTGTTGACAGATTTGAAGTAAACACAGAGGCTGCAAGTCCATACTGCGTAGCATTAGCAAGTCCTATGGCTTCATCGAGTGTGTGGAATGGTTGTAAGGTGATAACAGGCCCAAATATTTCCTCCTGATTGGTTACACAATCCGGCCCTAAATTTTCAATAATAGTTGGAGATATAAACAATCCATTTTCACAGCGTCCATCCACATCTACCGCATGACCACCTACTAAAATTTTTCCTCCTTCTTGCACTGCGGTGGTTATACATTTTAAAATTTTGTTGTAGTGAAGTTGGCTTACAATGGCTCCTTGTTTTGTATGAGCTTCCAAAGGATCACCCACTTTAAGTTCCTTTGTTCTTTCAATCAATGCCGCTTTAAATTTTTCATAAACAGAAGCTTCTATTAATACCCTGCTTCCACACAAACAAATTTGTCCCTGATTGGCAAATGATGCCCGCATTACTTCTTTTAAAGTCAATTCCCAATCACAATCTGCAAACACTATGGTTGGATTTTTGCCACCTAATTCCAATGATAATTTTTTAAAAACCGGACTTGCCAAAGATGCTATTCTACTCCCTGCTTTTGTGCTCCCTGTAAAGCTTATGGCTTTAACTTCAGGATGCTGTATAATAGCTTCTCCTGCACTATGACCTGCACCATGCACAATATTTAGCACACCATCCGGCAAGCCTGCTTCTTTACAGATTTTGCCCAATAAAAAAGCAGTTACAGGAGTAACCTCCGAAGGCTTTGCAATAACACAATTGCCCGCTGCCAATGCAGGAGCTATCTTCCAGGTAAATAAATATAGTGGTAAATTCCAAGGGGAAATGCATCCTACAATGCCTATTGGCTGGCGCAATGTATAATTAACTGCATCCTTTTCCATTTGATGGCTTTCAGATGCATAGTGCATTTGTGCAGTGGCAAAAAATCTGAAGTTGGATGATGCCCTTGGTATATCCACTGATTTGCTGAGCCATAGCGGCTTACCATTGTCATTGGTTTCTGCAATGGCTAATTCCTCCAAATGAGCATCAATCAATTCAGCAATACGATTGAGTATAATAAATCTCTTTTCTAAAGAAGTGGAAGCCCATTCTGGAAATGCGCAGCGTGCAGCATGTACCGCAAGTTCAATATCCTGCTCATTACTATCCGGCACATGGTAGTACTCCTCTGCTGTGGCTGGATTTATGCCGGGCAAATATTGCCCACTCAGTGGGCCAATAAAAGATCCGCCAATATAATTTTCAAGATAAAATGGTATATCTAGATTCATATTTTTATTATGTGGCAGAGGTAAGCAATTATTGCTAAAGTTTGATCAACTCTATCTACCCATATTACATTTTTGTAATGAGTTACTTTACAAAACTAAGCCCAATTGGAGATAGTTTGTTTTATATTAACATAGATATGTTGATATCAAATGTTTGTGAAGACATGGTCAATAATTTGAATGGCTGTGTCATTGAAATTTTTCCCACAACATGTGTATATTTCTACAAATATTTTATCCAATAACAAATATATTTGATTCCTTATAATCTGTATTAATTTTTCATTTCAAAAAAATAAACATTGACAGAAACAATCATCAGTTTAGACACACTCAATCCTATTGAGTTTTTTGGGGTAAACAATAAGAAATTAGATTTGCTACGCAAAAAATTTCCTTTACTCCGCATATTATCCAGAGGCACACAAATAAAGCTAAGCGGTGCTCCTGAACAGGTTACAAATGCTTCGGAAAAAATTAATCTTATCATCAGTTATATGGAACGCAATGGTGATATGAGTGAAAACTATTTTGAACAAATACTTGGTGGGGATGATGCTGCATCTATAGATAATTTTACAGAGCGGAATCCTAATGATGTGTTAGTGTTTGGTCCCCATGGAAAATCAGTAAGGGCACGTACTGCCAATCAGAAAAAAATGGTAACCGCAAGCGATAAAAATGATGTGGTATTTGCAGTTGGTCCTGCTGGAACGGGTAAAACATATACGGCTGTGGCACTTGCAGTAAGGGCATTAAAAAATAAAGTTGTAAAAAAAATAATACTTACTAGACCTGCTGTGGAAGCAGGAGAAAGTTTGGGATTTCTTCCCGGCGATTTAAAGGAAAAAATTGATCCATATCTCCGCCCATTATACGATGCATTGGATGATATGATACCTGCTGATAAACTTGGATATTATATGAGTACCCGTGCTATTGAAATAGCTCCACTTGCTTATATGCGTGGCCGTACTTTAGATCATGCATTTATTATTTTGGATGAAGCACAAAATACCACTCCCGAACAAATGAAAATGTTTTTGACGCGTTTGGGTTTTGGTTCTCGAGCCGTGATTACGGGTGATATTACCCAAGTTGATTTACCACGTGGTCATGAGTCAGGCTTAGCACACTGCTTACGCATTTTAACCGATGTTGACGGCATTCATATTACGCGTTTTAGCTCTAAAGATGTAGTACGTCATCATTTAGTGCAACGCATTGTTGAAGCCTATGAATCATGGGACAAAGAACATCCTGTCACACCGCCACCACCACGAAGCCAACGTTATGACTAAATCACTCCTCACTTTATCCTTACAAAAAGCCACAGAGCAGAAATCTTTACCCACAAATAAAGACTTTAAAGAGTGGATTTTACAAGCGTTGGCCGTTGCAAATTATGCTAAACCTTGTGAGGTAGCCATTCGTTTAGTGGATGAAGAAGAAAGTCATGCACTCAATTTACAATATCGTGGCAAAGATAAGCCGACAAATGTATTATCTTTTCCGAGTGATTTGCCTGATGAAGTCCTGACCTCACTAAAACGAGAACCTTTAGGCGACATTATTATTTGTGTACCTGTTGTACTTGCTGAAGCGACTGAACAACACAAAACCGCCACCGCTCATTGGGCGCATTTAACCATACATGGTATTTTACATTTATTAGGTTTTGATCACATTGATGACGAGGAAGCCGAAGAGATGGAAGCTTTAGAAATTGATGCTTTACAAGAGTTAGGTATTAATAATCCTTATGAATAGGTTCTGTTGATGTTTTGCGTGTGAACCACAATCAAAACATCAACAGAACCTAATGGGACCTCTCTTTTAAAAGAGAGGTAACTGACTGTAAGATGCCTAATTATTTTTCAATAATCGCAACCACACCTTGACCACCCGCAGCACAAATGGACACTAAGCCACGGCCACTGCCTTTTTCATTTAACATTTTTGCTAAAGTAGCAATGATACGGCCACCTGTTGCTGCAAATGGATGACCTGCGGCTAAAGAAGAACCATTGACATTTAATTTGCTACGATCAATTTTACCTAAAGGCTTTTTCAAACCTAAACGCTCTTTACAGAACTTGGCGTCTTCCCATGCTTTTAAGGTAGACAATACTTGAGAAGCAAAGGCTTCGTGGATTTCGTAATAATCAAAATCTTGTAACTTCAAGCCTGCACGCTCTAACATACGAGGCACAGCATAAGCTGGAGCCATTAACAAGCCTTCTTTTTGATGCACAAAATCAACAGCAGCTACTTCAGTAAAACTTAAATAAGCTAATACTGGTAAACCACGCTCTTTTGCCCACTCTTCAGAAGCCAATAACACCACTGAAGCACCATCTGTTAATGGTGTGGAGTTTGCTGGCGTCATGGTTGCGCCTTCACCTTTACCAAAACAGGTTTTTAAGGTGGCTAACTTTTCTAAAGAAATATCTTTACGTAAGTTATTATCGCGCTTTAAACCTTGGAATGGCGTAATTAAATCATCAAAGAAACCACGATCATAAGCAGCAGCCATGTTTTTATGGCTGTTAAAGGCTAATTGATCTTGGTCTTCACGAGTAATACCCCACTCTAAAGCGGTAATCGCAGCATGATCACCCATTGCTAAACCAGTACGTGGCTCACCATTTTTTGGTTGTTCTGGTGCTAAGTGTTTTGGACGAATTTTTAACGCTGCTTTTAAACGATCTTGATTGGTTTTAGCACGGTTGATTTCGAGTAAAATTTTACGCAAATCGTCATTTAATGCTAAAGGTGCATCACTGGTTGTGTCCACACCACCTGCAATACCACATTCGATTTGGCCTAAAGCAATTTTGTTGGCCACTAAAATGGCGGCTTCTAAACCTGTACCACACGCTTGTTGAATATCATAAGCAGAGGTTGCTGGTGATAATTTAGTGCTTAATACACACTCACGGGTTAAGTTAAAATCACGGCTGTGCTTTAATACTGCACCAGCAACAACTTCACCAACACGTACGCCTTGTAAATTAAAACGCTCTACCAAGCCATTTAAGGCCGCTGTTAACATATCTTGGTTGGAAACATTAGCATAAGCGCCGTTAGAACGGGCGAAAGGAATACGGTTACCGCCGATAATAGCAACACGACGTACAGTAGTAGTCATTTTTTCTACTCCAATAAATAGACTTAAACAATTATCTCCTGCTTTCAGTATCCCCACTTAATAAGGCGGACTGAGAAGGTTGATAAGCACAAAAGTCAACTGGTGGTTTTTAAAGAGCGTTTTTCCGCTCCTCATGGATGGTGTCAAACTAACATAAACTCAACAATTTACATTGGCTTTAGCGCGTGGCGTAGTCTGCCACAAAGCGAATGTACTCAGAAATACATTTTGTTAGTCTTTATTGAGTAGAGAACCGAGATTTTAGTTTTTTTGGCGGAAGAAGTCTCGCCAAATGGTGCTTTTTGTTCTAGTCTCTCGGCCTGAATCCATCCACACTGGTTATGATTGACTTTTGTGCCTAAATGACAATCCTCTCATAACCCGACAACCAAAGGAAACCACCATGAGTGATCGTTATCAGTTATTTGCAAATTCGCCCGTTGGCCGTTTATTAACCCGTAACTTAGGCTTGCCTGCACCTTTGGTTTTGGAACGTTATGATGCGAACAAACCTTTAGTCAGTGGTGCGGTATTATTAGGTGCAGCCCCTAATGCTGAATTAGTTGCCCCTATTGCTCGTGTGTTAAAAAACATTCATGCCGAAGCTTATGCAGGCAACCAAGATTTTATTCACCAAACTGCTGCTTCTGAAGCAGGTTTATCTTTACGTAGCCACAATGTTGAAGATAAAGAATTTAAATTTAAAGCCTTTGTTTTTGATGCTTCTGGGGTAAAAAACAGCGAACAATTAATTGAAGTTTATAATTTCTTTAACCCTATCGCACGCCAATTGCAAAACTGTGGTCGTGTGGTGATTTTAGGTCGCACACCAGAAAGCTGTACTGATCCAAAACAAGCCACTGCCCAACGTGCATTAGAAGGTTTTGTACGCGCTGTTGCTAAAGAATTCAAAAAAGCAATGACAGCACAATTAGTTTATGTTGCCCCTAATGCTGAAAACCAAGTTGAATCAACATTACGTTTCTTCTTATCAGCAAAATCTGCTTATGTTTCTGCACAAGTTGTTCGCATCAGTGCCAGCGACACACAAGTTAATATTGATTGGAAAAAGCCTTTAGCTGGCAAAACAGCCTTAGTCACAGGTGCTAGCCGTGGTATTGGTGAAGCGATTGCTGAAGTTTTAGCCCGTGATGGCGCACACGTGATTTGTTTGGACATTCCTGCTCAAGAAGCCGATTTACAACGTGTTGCTGGTCGTTTAGGTGGTTCTGTTTTAGGTTTAGACATTACTGCGGCTGAAGCCCCACAAAAAATTGTTGATTTTTGCAAAGACAAAGGCTTAGACATCATTGTTCACAATGCAGGCGTAACACGCGACAAAACCTTAGCCAACATGACACCACAACAATGGAACTTAGTCATGAATATCAACTTGTCGAGCGAAGAGCGCATCAACGATGCCCTATTAGCCAACAATGTGATTAATGCCAATGGCCGTGTGGTTTGTGTATCCTCAATCAGTGGTATTGCAGGTAACTTAGGTCAAACCAACTACGCAATGTCTAAAGCAGGCGTGATTGGTATGGTTCAATCTATGGCTCCAGTCTTAAAAGCACAAGGTATTACCATTAATGCAGTTGCACCGGGTTTCATCGAAACACAAATGACTGCTGCGATTCCTTTTGCGATTCGCGAAGCTGGCCGCCGCATGAATTCTATGTCTCAAGGTGGTCAACCTGTTGATGTGGCTGAAGCTATTGCTTGGTATGCCAACCCAGCCTCTGCTGGCGTAATTGGCAACGTGGTACGTGTTTGTGGTCAAAGTTTGATTGGTGCTTAGTTTCGACTTCGCTCAACTACCCCGACTTCGCTGATTTGGTGACAAAAGTTCCCTGAGCGAAGTCGAAGGGTTAGCTAAACATATTAACCTTTAAAGGGGATAATTATGCCAGCGCGTAACATGGCCAAATTACCATCCAGCTTTGCTATGTACCCAAAAGTCTTAGCCAATAGCTTAAAAAAGAAAACATCTAAGCAATTACCAGACCTTAGCTTGACCTTAAATGCCGTTAGCATTGATCGTCAACATGTGAATGACTACAACACCGTTTGTGGCTTTACTCAAAGTGATATCTTAGCACCAACCTACTTACATATGTTAGTCATGCCTTTACAAATGGCATTAATGGTTGAAGAAAGCTTTCCTTTCCCGATGTTAGGTTTAGTACATATTGCTAACAAAATCACCCAGCTTCGTCCTGTCAAAGCCTGTGAAAAAGTCAATATTACTTGCCGTTTTGGTGAATTAAAGCCACATGACAAAGGCCAACAATTTACTTTATTAGCCGATGTTTATGTGGGTAATGAAGTAGTTTGGTCTGAAGAAACCATTTATTTATTCCGTCAAGCCGTTAAATCTGCTGAAGGTGCTGCTAAACCAGAAGCCAGCAAAGAAAAAGCCAAACCCAGTGTGCCAAGCTTTAATGCTTTCTGGACGATTCCGAGTGATATTGGTCGTCGTTATGCAGCGGTTTCTGGTGATAGCAACCCCATTCATTTATACGACTTTACCGCTAAGTTATTTGGTTTCCCACGCGCGATTGCTCATGGCATGTGGACGAAGGCCAAATGTTTGAGCATGTATGAAGGTCGTTTACCTGACGCGTTTGAAGTGGATGTACAGTTTAAATTGCCGGTATTATTACCTGCAAAAGTTGGCTTTCAAACAATGACAACTGAGTCAGTGACTGAGTTTAATGTGATGGATGCCAAATCTGGCAAACCTCATGTTGCAGGCACTATTAAAGTGCTTTAAAAAAGAAAGTCCCCTTTTATAAAAAGGGGACTTTACTCACTTATAGTTCAATCTTGCCTGTCAACATATCTTCTCTTCGCTTAGGCAGTTATCACTTATTTATTCACTCAAAATCGCTTGCAGCTCTTTTGACTTCACAAAACGTGCTAATCGCGGTGCGATGCCTAAGCTTTGCGCATACATCACCCAATCACCCATAAAACTATATACAGGATATGTAAACGTTGCTGGCTTATTTTTTTCAAAAAAGAAATGCCCAACCCACGCACAACCATAACCCGCAACAATTCCTGCCGCTATATAACGCTTTTTGCCCGTAATCACACTCGCGGTTAAACCCACTAAACCTAATGTACTGCCAACAAAATGCAAACGCCGACAGACTTGGTTTTCATGTTGGCTCAAATAAAACGGATAAAATTCGGCAAAATTGGCAAATTGGGTAGGTGTTTCCTCAATCATGCTAAGATTTTGCTCATTACTCTGACGATGTTTAATCTCTAAAGCGGTAATATTAACGGCTTCGCTCATGGTGTCTTGCTCCTATTTTTATCTAGCTAGTTTTATTATCAGAATGATTCCGTTAGCATAGCGTATCTTATTGTTGATACCACTTTTTTTATTATGCGCCTATTCGCTTTGTGTTTGAGTTTGTGCCTTTTAGTCGCTTGTGGTCAAAAAGGGGCTTTGTACCTACCTGAGAAAAAACCACCCACGACTTCTCCTCATTCCCAATCTTAAGAGTTTATCTAAACATGTCAGTTTTTAGTTATCGTGACGGCCATTTATATGCCGAACAAGTTGCTGTAAATCAATTAGCCCAACAATTTGGCACACCGTTGTATATTTATTCACGCGCTGCCTTAGAAAATCATTACCATGCTTTTGATGAAGCATTTGCCACTGTGCCCCATCAAGTGTGTTATGCCGTTAAAGCTAACTCCAACCTAGCCGTACTCAATGTTTTGGCACGCTTAGGCGCAGGTTTTGACATCGTATCTGGTGGTGAATTAGCCCGCGTTTTAGCGGCTGGTGGTGACGCAAGCAAAGTTGTTTTTTCGGGTTTAGGCAAACAAGAAGCCGAAATCGAAACAGCATTGAATGTCGGTATTGCTTGTTTTAATGTCGAATCTGCGGCCGAAATTCATCGGATTAATGCCGTTGCAGTGCGTTTAAACAAAAAAGCACGTATTTCTTTACGTGTTAATCCTGATGTTGATGCCCAAACCCATCCTTATATTTCAACAGGTTTAAAAGAAAATAAATTTGGCATTGCCATTGAAGATGCCTTGGGTGTGTATTTAGAGGCCGCACAATTAGAAGGCTTAGAGGTTATTGGTATTGATTGTCATATTGGTTCTCAACTAACCACAACAACGCCATTTGCCGATGCTTTAGATCGCGTATTGGCGATGATCGACACTTTAGCCACTCACGATATTCATATCGAACATTTGGATATTGGCGGTGGTTTAGGGGTACGTTATCGTGATGAAACACCACCCAGCCCTGCCGAATATGCTCAAGCTTTATTACCTAAATTAGCAGGCCGCAATTTAACTGTTTATTTAGAACCAGGCAGAGCCATTGCCGCTAATGCAGGCATTTTGGTCACACAAGTTGAGTTTTTAAAGCCCACTGCTCACAAAAACTTTGCCATTATTGATGCCGCCATGAACGACTTAATTCGTCCGTCATTATATGGCTCATGGATGGATATTATTCCTGTACAAATTAACCCAAACACCGAAAACAAGGTGTATGACATCGTTGGTGCAGTGTGCGAAACAGGTGACTTTTTGGGGAAAGACCGTGATTTAGCGATTAATGCAGGCGATTTATTAGCCGTTTGTGGTGCAGGTGCTTATGGTTTTGTCATGAGTTCCAACTACAACACCCGTGGTCGTGCAGCCGAAGTGATGGTTGATGGCGAACAAGCCTATTTAATTCGTCGTCGTGAAACAATTAATGAGTTATTTGCGCTCGAATCTGTGCTACCTTAAGCTTAAAGTTTTTTAGAATAATCAAGACTTAGGCGTTTTATTTACTCACTCCAGCCCTTTCCCACAAGAGAGGGTGTCTTCTATTAGAGATAGTGAGCAATAAATACCTAAGTTGTAGAAATTGGAGAGCAATATGCGTCTGGAATTTACCAAGATGCATGGCCTCGGCAATGATTTTGTTGTCATCGATTGTATTACGCAGCGCGCACATTTAGAGCCACATCAAATCAAACAAATTGCCGATCGCCATTTTGGAGTAGGTTTTGACCAACTATTATTGGTTGAAGCCCCCACTCGCCCTGATGTTGACTTTAGATATCGCATTTTTAATGCAGATGGCTCAGAAGTACAACAATGTGGCAACGGTGCGCGCTGTTTTGCCCGCTTTGTCCGTGATCGCAAACTCAGCCGCAAAAACAAATTAATTGTTGAAACCGCCAGCGGCATTATTGAATTAAACATCACCGCAAATGGTTGGGTGCGGGTTAATATGGGTATTCCTCGCCTAGAACCTGCAGAAATTCCGTTTATTGCCGATCAACGTGCTTTAACCTACCCATTACAAGTAGGTGAACAAGACGTCATTATTAGCGCCGTTAGCATGGGTAATCCCCATGCAGTGATTTTGGTTGATAATGTTAATACCGCACCTGTGCGTGAATGGGGACGGATTATCGAAAGCCATCCTCGTTTTCCTGAACGTGTGAATGTTGGCTTCTTTCAAATTATTGATCGCCAAAATGCTCGTTTACGGGTGTTTGAACGCGGTGCTGGTGAAACCTTAGCTTGCGGAACTGGCACATGTGCGGCGGTTGTTGCAGGTATCCAACAAGGTTTATTAGATGAGCGTGTGCGTGTTCAGTTGCGTGGCGGTGAATTAGACATTCGTTGGCAAGGCGAAGGCCATCCCGTATGGATGACTGGCCCTACTGCCCGCGTGTTTGATGGCATATTACGCATGTATGAGTGGAACTAAGATGCCTTTAACGCAGCTACAACAAGATATAGACAACTGGCTCGACATCTTAAGTAGTCAGCGTTATGCCTCAGACCACACCTTAGCCGCTTACCAACGTGACCTAAACAAGCTTGCCCAGTTTTTGACTCGCGAAAATTGCCATGATTGGGCAGAGTTAGACAACGATCGCTTAACGCGTTTTATTGGGCCTTTATTGTCTACTAACAGTTTGTTACCAATTAGTGTGCAGCGGATGTTATCGGCCATTCGTGGATTTTATGACTGGTTAGTGCAACAACATCGACTGAGTTATAACCCTGCAAAAGCCTTTAAGATCAAACGTCAACATCGTGAATTACCTAAGGTTATGGATGTTGACCTTGTCAATCAGCTCTTAGATGCCCCTGCACCAGATACTCCTCATGCAGCAAAACTATGGCTGCGTGACAAAGCGATTATGGAATTGTTATACTCCAGTGGCTTGCGTGTTTCTGAGCTAAGCAATTGTTTATTAAATGATATTGATTTAAGCTCAGCATTGATTACTGTTATAGGTAAAGGCAAAAAAACGCGTGTGTTACCTGTAGGACGTAAAGCAATAAGTGCTATTAAAGATTGGCTCAAAATTCGCAGTGATTTTATTAAAGCAGAAACAGGCAACCATATATTTTTAAATGAACGTGGTGGACGTTTTACCGAACGTGGCATTCAACAAGCCCTTGCCTATCAAGCGCAACGGGTTGGTATTCCACAACATCTCCATCCGCATTTATTAAGACACTGTTTTGCCTCACATCTGCTAGAATCTAGTCAAGACTTACGCGCTGTACAGGAGTTATTGGGTCACGCGAGTATTAGCACTACCCAAATTTATACTCATTTGGATTATCAGCATCTTGCGCAGGTTTATGATCAAAGCCATCCAAGAGCGAAAAAATAATGATAAAACTTCTGACATTTGATTTAGACAATACCTTATGGTCTGTTGACCCTATTATTGCTCGTGCCGAAAATGCAATGATGGAATGGATTTATCAAAATCATCCCGAATTGCGTTTTAAAGTCACCACTGTTCAGTTTGAACAGTATAAAGACAAAATTAGTAGTGAACGCCCCGATATTAGCCACGATTTAACCCAACTACGTTTAACCACTTTACGTCAAGTTTTAGATGGTCACGTGACAGGTGATGTAAATGCTATCGTCAAAAAAGCTTATGAAGTATTTCAACGCGAGCGCAATATTGTCCAATATTTCCCTTATGTGCTTGAAACACTCGAAGAACTTGCCGATCAATATCCACTAATTGCTTTAAGTAATGGTAATGCTGATGTCCATAAAGTTGGCATTGGCCATTTGTTCAAAAATCACTTTTCTGCTGCGGGGGTTGGCTTTGCTAAACCGCATCCAGCCATGTTTCAATATGCTTTACAAGCAATAAAAGTGAGTGCACATGAAGCCATTCATATTGGCGATCATCCTGTACAAGATATTCAAGCGGCTAAAGATGTAGGCATGAAAACCATTTGGGTAAACTGGATGAATCATGCTTGGCCGTTAGCCTGTAAACCTGATGCAACCGTCAATAATTTTGAAGACTTACCTGATGCCATTGCTAAACTTTGTCAAGTAAAGGAAAACGCCTAATGCAAATTTGGGTTGATGCCGATGCCTGCCCCGTTGTTGTTAAAGAAATTTTATTTAAAGCGGCTGAACGACTCAAAGTGTCACTCACTTTGGTCGCCAATCAACATATTCGTGTCCCTGCCTCGCAAGTGATTCGCTCTGTACAAGTCCCATCTGGCTTTGATGTTGCAGATAATTGGATTGCCGAACAAGTGCAAAACAAAGATTTAGTAATTACCGCAGATGTGCCTTTAGCCGCTGCTGTCGTTGCCAAAGGTGCTTTTGCACTTAATCCGCGTGGCGAATTTTATACACCTGATACTATTTCTAACCGTTTAACCATGCGTAACTTAATGACTGAGCTGCGTGAGACTGGCCAAATTCAAAGTTATACGGCGGGATATAGCGCGAAAGATAAGCAAAATTTTGCTAATCAATTAGATCGATTTTTAAGCAAGCATATTAAAGTCTGTTGACGTTTTCAACAGACTTTAGTTTAGGACTTACGCAGTTACAGTTTATTGCACTCTAAAAAAATATTCACGGTAATAACGTAACTCATCAATCGAATCACGAATATCATTTAACGCTAAATGGCTACTTTGTTTAGAAAATCCTTGCATAATTTCGGGACGCCAACGACGAGCTAACTCTTTAACGGTGCTAACATCCAAATTACGATAATGAAAAAAGGCTTCTAATTTGGGCATAGTACGATATAAAAAACGACGATCTTGGCAAATGGAGTTACCACACATAGGCGATTTTTTGGCATCAACAAAACGGCTTAAAAACTCAATGGTTTGTGCTTCCGCTTCAGCTTCAGTAATCGTGCTACGGCGCACACGCTCAGTTAACCCAGATTGACCATGTTGACGAGTATTCCATTCATCCATTGCATTTAACACAATATCTTTTTGATGAATGGCTAACATGGGGCCTTCGGCCAAAATATTTAAATTTGCATCAGTCACAATGGTGGCAATTTCAATAATACGATCGGTATCTGGGTTTAAACCAGTCATTTCTAAATCAATCCAAATTAAATTGGTTTCTTTGTTAATAGCCATTTTCGTCCTAGTTTATTAGTCACAAGAAAAATGACTATTCTACAGAAAAAATATATGATAGGCGTTTTTATTTCGTTGTTTTAAAGTGCCTATGAGCAAACGCCATTTAAGCGAGCAGCAAACTAAACGTATTCATCAACAACATGCGCGTCGTATTGCTAAAGCTAAAGAACCTGTGATTGATGACAGTCACTTAAGCCCTCCTCAACAAGGATTAATTATTGCCCATTATGGCCGTCAAATTGAAGTAAAAGGATTAGAAGGCGAATTTGTTAATCAAATTTGGCGTTGTCATATTCGTAGTAATCTAGAGGCGTTAGTGACAGGCGATTTAGTGGTTTGGCAAGCCGATACCACCAATCAAATTGGCGTGATTACTGCATTATTGCCCAGAACTTCGTTGCTCACACGTCCTGATCCTTATCAAAAAATTAAGCCAGTTGCCGCTAATATCTCCCTAATTTTGATTGTTTTTGCACCAATTCCAGTTCCTTCTGCCAGTTTGTTAGACCGCTATTTAGTGGCGTGTGAAACGGTTGGCATTAAACCTTTGTTAGTCTTAAATAAATCAGATTTACTAAATAACGAAGAAGGTCAATTACTTCGTGACTTATTAGCCGAATATCAACATTTAGGCTATGACAGTATAGAAGTGTCTTGTTTTGGCAATTTGCATGAATTACAACAACGAATTGGCAATCATAATGTCGTTTTTGTTGGCCAATCTGGTGTGGGTAAAAGCTCCTTAATTAATGCCTTGTTACCCAATGCACAACAAAAGGTGAATATTATTTCTGAAAATTCTTTATTAGGCCAACATACCACCACCACTACTCGCCTATTTGCCTTAGAAAATGGTGGTGCTTTAATTGATTCACCTGGTATTCGTGAATTTGGTATTTGGCATTTGGATGAAGAGCAAATCAAGCAAGGTTTTGTTGAGTTTAAAGATTTTTATGGCAATTGCCGTTTTAGAAACTGTCAACATTTAAGCGAACCTGACTGTGCGCTTAAACAAGCGGTTGCTGATGGTAAAATATCTGAACGTCGCTTAGAAAGTTTGCATCGTTTGTTGGCCGAAAGTAAATCTAGCTAGAGTCAATTTAGCAAGCAAGCTATACTCCGCCCCGTTTTTATGATTATGCTGTGAATTAGTTATCTAGCAGACTAATTTGCCTTTATGAGGTCTAGATGTAATGGAACATTTTGTTCAATTTTTAATGAATCACTACATACTCAGCAGTACGTTTTTAGGGCTGTTGATTGCGTTTTTTATTGTTGAAAGTAAACGCGGTGGTCAAAATGTCAGCCCTCAAGGCTTAAGTCAGATGATAAATAAACAAAATGCCCTTGTTATTGACTTACGTGACCCCACTGAGTTTAAGAAGGGACACATTACTGGCAGTCAAAATATACCTTATGCCAAATTAAATGACAAAAACAATCATTTTCCTAAAGATAGACCGATTGTATTTGTCTGTAATTTAGGTCAAGTAGCAGGTGCTGCTGCCAAACAAATCAAAACAGAGCATCAACTCAATGATGTATTTAAATTGGATGGTGGCATCTCTAACTGGAAGGCGTTGTCATTACCTTTAGTAAAAAAGTGAGAACATGATGGCACAGGTTGTTATTTATACCACTCGCATTTGTCCTTATTGTGTACGTGCAAAACAACTCTTACAACGCAAAGGTATTGCTTATGAAGAAGTTGATGTTAGCAATGACCATGCGACACGGATGCAATTAGTTGAGCGCACCAAACAACGTACTGTGCCACAGATTTTTATTAATGACCAACACATTGGTGGTTGTGATGATTTATACGCGTTAGAGCGGCAAGGCGCGTTAGACCCTTTACTTGCCCAGTAAAACATAAACTATACACTAGGAAATAACTATGAGCGAGAATCAAAATCAAGGTGGACAATTTGGCTTAGAGCGTTTGTTTGTCAAAGATTTATCTTTTGAAGTTCCAAACTCCAAAGTATTTTTAGGCGAATGGAAGCCAGAAATGGACGTGCAATTAAATACTGAAACTGTACGTTTAGATGAAACACATTACGAAGTTTCTGTGACTGTGACTGTGACCGCCAAAAATGCAGGCGCAACAGCTTTTGTTGCTGAAGTTAAACAAGCAGGCATCTTTTTGATTGCTGGTGTACCTGATGAGCAACTGACTCAGTTAGTTGGCGCATACTGTCCTAACATTTTATTTCCATACGTTCGTGAAGCCATTTCTGATTTAGTCAATCGTGGTAGCTTCCCTCAATTATTGTTAGCACCTGTTAACTTTGATGCTTTATTTGCTCAAGCACAACAACAACGCGCCGAGCAAGCAGCACAACAACAAGCTACTTTACAGTAAACTTGTTAAATGGCTGTCACTCTTGAGTGACAGCTATTTTAATAAAAAAACCAATACGCCGCGCTAATCGCTGCAATCACTCCGACTAAATCACAAAACAAACCACACGCTAAAGCATAACGTTCTTTACGAATGCCAACTGCGCCAAAATATACCGCTAAAACATAAAAAGTCGTTTCGCTTGAGCCTTGAATAACCGCCGCAACTAGCGCTGGAAATGAATCAACCCCATAGGTTTGCATGGTTTCAATCATCATCGCACGCGCACCACTCCCCGAAAAAGGCTTAATGAGTGCCGTGGTTAAAGCTGGCACAAAATCGGTATTTAAGCCCAATAAACCAATGACATAAGCTATCCCATCTAAAATCATGGTCAAAACACCACTAGCACGCAACATTGACACCGCCACCAACATCGCCACCAAAAAGGGAATTAATCCAACAGCCAAATCAAAACCTTGTTTTGCGCCAGTAATAAACTCGTCATACAACGCAACATTTTTACGCCAACCTGCCAATAAAAATAAAACGATAATACCAAACAAGGCTAAATTACCAATTAACGCTGAGCGTTCACTTAAAGCATCTGGTGGCAAACCCACCACTAAACTAATTAAACCTGCCATCAATACCGCAAAACCAGCCGCATAAGCCAATACCACACGATTAAATAAATCAAGTTTTTGTAACCAAGCAACTAATAAAATACCCGCTAAGGTAGAACAACTTGTGGCAAATAAAATGGGCAAAAAAACACTGGCAGGATCAGGTGCATGAAACTGCGCACGGTACATAAAAATACTGACTGGAATTAAGGTAATCGACGAAGTATTAATCACTAAAAATAAAATTTGTGGATTACTGGCCGTATCGGGATGCGGATTAAGACTTTGTAAATCTTTCATCGCTTTTAAACCCATAGGCGTTGCAGCATTATCTAACCCCAACATATTTGCTGCCATATTTAAAGTCACTGAACCAATAGCAGGATGTCCTTTGGGAACTTCGGGCATTAATTTTTGAAATAACGGCGTTAATAACCACGCCAAACGATCAGTTAAACCACTCTTTTCGGCAATCTGAAATAACCCCAACCAAAAACACAACAAGCCAACCAAACCAATCGCAATTTCGACTGCCGTTTTAGCTGTTTTAAAACTGGCTTCAATGGTTTGAGCTAAAACTTCGGGATGTCCAAGTATGGCTTGATATAAACAACTAAAAAATGCCAGCAAAAATAATGCAGGCCACAATCGATTCAACATAAGATTTCACGTCCATCCAAGAAAGTCTGTGAGACAATCTTTTTTAAAAGTATTTGTCAATATTTTTTGCCTATAAACCAAACAAAAAATCACTTTTTGATGCTTTATGTACAGATAAGCATCAAACTGCCTAAAAGACCAACAATAAAAAGTTGTCCACAAAATCTGTGGATAACTCTGTGGATAACTCTAGGTTACCCCCTGCTAAAGCCAGTGTTATCAAGGCTTAGAGTTAAATCGTATATTTTTTAACCTATACAAAAAATCATTTTATAATCAATAACTTAATTTTTACAATACTGTAACAATCAATTTTTATAAAAAAATCACTTGCTTATATTATGTCAATACTGCAACAAAAACTATTGATTATTTTTTAATCATTTGATCAGAAAAAATGTTTCTAAAATTATTACCAAATGCACACTTTTTAAACAAATATTTGTTGACAGAAAAAACTTGTCTAAGCTCAATAAAGTAGCGAAAATAGCTCATCAATCTAATCAAGTTTAAGAATAAAAATGATGCTTGGACGTTTATTATTACTCTGTAGTGCGCTCACTGTTTATAGCCTACCTAGCTGGGCTGGTAATATTTATAAATTCCGTGATGCGGACGGTAATATTTTATTTACCAATGTTGTCGATGGCCGAGGTAAACCGCGTGGCCAAGATTTTGGCCGTTATACCAAACTGGAAAAAGTCACATGGTTTGCAGATACCAATGTTCATAAATACCGTAACTGGGGTAAAGATGAATTTGCTGTACGCCCAAGTTTTAGCAAAAATCGTGACGCTTATGACGATATTATTGCTCAAGCCGCTTCTACTTATGGCCTCGATAAAGGTTTAGTTAAAGCCGTGATTCACACCGAGTCGGGTTTTAATCCCCTTGCTCGCTCAGGGCCGGGCGCTAAAGGTTTGATGCAGTTAATGCCCGCTACTGCCAAACGTTTTAAAGTCGATGATGTGTATGACCCTGCCCAAAATATTCGTGGTGGTGCAGAATATTTAAGTTTTTTGTTAAAACGTTTTAATAGTTTAGAACTGGCTTTAGCAGGTTATAACGCGGGCGAAGGCAATGTTGACAAATATAAAGGTATTCCACCCTTTGCCGAAACCCAAGATTATGTGCGCCGAGTGATTAGCCGTTATAACAAATTATATGGCGGTAGTGCCGAACGTTTGAGTATGAATTGATGCGGCTTCGATGGTTATTTTCTGCGGTTTTTATAGGCTTGGTAAATGTGCCTTGTTATGCTCAAACAGAGATTGCTCAAGTTTTTAAAACGCATCAGGTACAAGGCACGATAGTATTACGCTCTTTAAAACAAGACGTGGCGATTATTTATAACCCTGATCGCGCACAACTCCCCTTCGCCAGTGCGTCAACGTTTAAAATTTTACACAGCTTAATTGCACTAGAAGAAAAAGTTATCACCAAAACGGATGTTATTAAATGGGATGGCACAACTTATGACATTAAGACATGGAATCAAGATCAAACCCTAGCTAGTGCTTTTCAAGTGTCTTGTGTGTGGTGTTATCAAACGTTTGCCAAACAAATCAGTGCCAAAAAATATCAGCATTATATTGATAGTACTCATTTTGGCCATTTGTCGCCCAATTTTGCACAAACTACATTTTGGCTAGATGGCTCTTTAACAATCAGTGCCTTAGAGCAAGTTGCTTTTTTAAAAAAACTTTATCAGCATCAATTTGCATTTAGTGCCGATCATTATCAGACTTTAGCAGAGATTATGCTTGCCGAAAAAACCAATGATTATCGTCTTTATGCCAAAACAGGTTGGGCAGCACGTAGCACACCACAAATTGGTTGGTATGTGGGTTATGTAGAAACTCAGCAAGATACTTGGTTTTTTGCTTTAAATATCAATATTAATGACACTAAAGACTTAGCACTTAGACAGCTCATTACCAAACAAGTTTTAACTAATCAACACATCATTAGCCCTTAATGCAAACACACTAAGGGCTTAGCATATCTCTCACGCGTCTTTTAACTCACCAAACAACGCTACATACTGTTCAGTCAATTTATGCTGAGGTGCTAAAAACACTAAAGGTAAACTTTTGTGATGTGACTCCTTCATAATCACAGAGGATGGCAAATAAGTGGCCATAATCGGCAAGCCTTCTTCTTTTAACTCATTAATTAATTGTAAAGGCAAGGAAGCGCGTGGTTGAAACTGATTAACAATTACCCCTTCTACTTCTAAGTCGGCATTATGGTCGGCTTTGGTTTCACCGACATTTTCTAATAAAGTATATAAAGCACGACGCGAAAACTCATCACAATCAAACGGAATTAAACAACGCTCGGAAGCAATCAAGGCTGATAAGGTATAAAAGTTGAAGGCTGGTGGCGTATCTATAAAAATATTATCGTATTGACGACTCAATTCTTTTAAAGCCGCCGCTAATTTATAAATTTTATGTTTACTTTGTAATAAGTGTTCAATTTCGCCTAATTCGGGATTAGACGGAATGACGTGCAAATTATTAAAAGCCGTGGTATGTACATACTCAGCCAATGGTTTTTCTTTGCCTTTTAAACTTAAAGTTTGAGCAAAAAATTGGCCAATGTTTGGTTGCAATTCTGGTTTATTGGCCGCAACTTCGGCAACTTCTCCCAATAAATATTGGGTTGCATTACATTGTGGGTCTAAGTCTAATACTAAGGTTTTTAAGCCTTGGCTAGCACTGACTGCCGCTAAATTAACGGTAATACTCGATTTTCCTACACCGCCTTTTTGATTAAAAATCACTCGTCTCATTTTTATTTACCCTCTATCAATTCAATATTTTTTACGCGATTAAAACAAACGCCGATTGTAATCTTAACAAAATCAACGTCTAGCTCTTTTTAGTATTTTTGCTCTATTTTTAGTCACGACTTTTTACATTTATTTAGTTAAAAAACATAAGATTAGAATGTTTATTCTACAGATTACTGTTCTATAATCGCTACAACAAGAAAAAACCATAAAAAATATATGGTTTTAATTGCAACAATAACAAAGTTAGCAAATTCGCTAATTTTTGGACGATGAGGGTTATAAAGATGAACTATTTTGTTACTGGTGGAACTGGTTTTATTGGTCGTTTCTTAGTTGCACGTTTATTAAAACGTGAAGATGCGGTGGTTTATTTATTATGCCGTCAATCTTCGCAAAGCAAATTTTTTGATTTAATGGATGAGTTAGGTGCTACCGAACAACAGCTTATTCCTGTGTTTGGAGACATTTCCCAACCCTCATTGGTTTCTGAGAGTGATTTAGCAAAGTTACAAGGCAACATTGATCACGTTTTTCACTTAGCCGCTATTTATGACATGAACATGAGCGAAGCCGAAGGCGAAGCCATTAATAATCAAGGCACGCGCAATGTAGTTAACTTTGTTAATCAATTAGGTGGCAATGTTCGTTTACATCACATGAGCTCGATTGCTGTCGCTGGCACAGAATGGGAAGGCGTGTTTAAAGAGTCGATGTTTGATGAAGGTCAAGCCTTAAGCCATCCTTATTACCGTAGCAAATTTACCTCCGAAAAAATTGTCCGTGAAGAAACCAAAGCCCCTTATCGTATTTATCGCCCTGCGATGGTGATTGGTGATTCACAAACAGGTGTCATGGACAAAGTAGATGGCCCATATTACTTCTTTAAAATGATTCAGCTTATTCGTAATAATGTGCCTAAATGGTTGCCATTGTTAGGAATTACAGGTGGCCAAATGCCTATTTGCCCTGTTGATTATGTGGCGGATGCAACAGACTATATTGCTCATAAAGACGGTTTAGATGGTCGTGCTTTTTGTTTAGTACAAAATCCTGCGCCTAGTGTTGGCGATTTTATGCAAATTATGTTTACTGCCGCACACGGCCCAGATTTTGCCAAAAACTTTGATGTACCTGATATCAAAGTTCCTAGTGTTGCCAAAGATTTATTTAATAAATTTGCCGTCAGTGACCTTGCAGTCACTATTTCCAAAGCGATTGGTGCGCCCATTTCTACCCTCACCTATGCCTTTAATAAATTTGAGTTTGATGACAAAAATACTCGCCAAGCTTTAAAAGGTAGCGGTATAAGCTGTCCACGCCTAGAAGAGTATGCTGATAAACTGTGGGATTATTGGGAATGGAACTTAGACAGTGCTGCGTTTATGTCGAGCAAAGCTTTACAAGTGGTGAGAGGCAAAACTGCTTTAATTACAGGTGCATCGAGTGGTATTGGTTTAACGGTTGCTAAAAAATTAGGCAAAGCAGGCGCGCACGTTTTGTTAGTGGCGCGTGGTGTAGAAAAACTGGAACAAACTGCCGAAATGATTCGTAAAGTTGGCGGCACAGCAACAATTTATCCGTGTGATTTATCAGATTTAAAAGCCATTGATGTAATGGCCGAACAAATTTTAGCAGACCACGGCCATGTTGACATTGTAGTTAATAATGCAGGACGTTCGATTCGACGTGCGGTGATTGAATCTCTTGACCGTTTCCACGACTTTGAACGTACCATGCAATTAAATTATTTTGGTGCAGTACGTTTAATTTTGCGTTTATTACCATCCATGATAACCCAAAAAACAGGCCAAATTATCAATATTTCGTCTATTGGTTGTTTGGCTAATTCACCACGTTTCTCGGCTTATGTGGCCAGTAAAGCGGCGTTGGATGCGTTTACTCGTTGTTTATCTGCCGAAGTAAAACAGTACAACATTCAAACCACGGCCATTTATATGCCTTTAGTGCGTACACCGATGATTGCACCAACCAAAATGTATGATTATGTGCCAACTTACACGCCCGACCAAGCCGCAAACTTGGTAATTAAAGCGATTGTGGACAAACCTAAACGCATTAAAACGCCACTCGGACAAACGGCTGAGTTGTCTTATGCCTTATGGCCAAAAGTAAATGATGCAATTTTAAACTTAGGTTTTAAATTGTTCCCATCATCTGCTGCGGCTAAAGGCATTAAGGAAGAAAAACCATCAGCCGCCGCGATTGTCATGGCCAATGTGTTACAAGGTCAACACTGGTAATCGTCCTTCGACTCTCCGCTCAGGCAGCGTTTTTACGCTGGTTGAGCGAAGTTTGGGTGGTTGAACGAAGTCTAAACCAAACTAGCTAAACAATTTAGGGTATGGTCAATCGATTAATCTCTTTTTATCATATTCCACTCTAACTCAAACTTTGCCAAATACTTTTTCAAACGGTCAGCATCATTACTGCTGGCCTTTTGTTGCCGTGATTGAGCAAACAACTGTCGGCCTGCTTCTGATAAACTGTTTGCCTGCTGACAAACCGCTAACACCGCTTCCAACTGAAACAAATCAAAATCATCAATTTGTTGCCATGTATTGGGTAAAAATTGCTTACATAAGCTAAATGCCTCTTGTTGTTGATTTGACCACAATTTTTCTAAACGCTGAATTTCTTTATTCACATCCTCACAAGTGACTCGCCCACCATTCGCTAAGGTTGCCATCCGACTCACTGATGACGATAAATCCCTAAAGTTTCCCGACCACAAGGCTTTGGGCTGTAAGGCATAAGCTAAATAATCTTGCCGCGCTTCTTTGTTAAAACGCACTTCTCGGCCTTGTTCACGGGCAAAACGTGCTAATTCAAACTCGATGTTTGGCTCAATATCTTCACGACGCTCGCTTAAAGGTGGCAAATGAAACGTCCACATATTCAATCGTGCATACAAATCTTCTCTAAAATTGCCTAAACGCACTTCTTCCGCCAAATCTCGACACGTACCTGCAATTAATTGAAAATCACTTTGTACTTCTTTATCTGCCCCAACAGGATAAAAACGTTTTTCTTCAATGGCTTTTAACAACATCGCTTGTTCGTCTGCCCCCAATTCACCAATTTCATCCAAAAACAACAAGCCACCATCAGCACTACGCAACAAACCCGCCCTTGCGCTCACCGCCCCTGTAAAAGCTCCTTTAGCATGACCAAACAAGGTAGACATGGCACTATCACCTCGCAAAGTCGCACAATTGACCTCAACAAATTCACCGCGCAACTGATGACGCTGCTTTTTTAGCTCATAGACACGCCGTGCCAAAAATGACTTACCAACCCCCGTTGCCCCCAACAACAACACAGGGCTACGTGAACGTAATGCCACTTGCTCAATTTCGGCAATCATCACATTAAAAGTCGGATTTTTGGTGGCAATACCCGATTTTAAGTGATTTTGGATTTCTAAACGTTCATCGGCAAAACGGCTGGCTAATAAGTTATAGCGCGACAAATCCAAATCAATAATATCTAAACGACCACTTTCGCCATTTTGTTGTTTACGTGGTGGTGAGCTTTGCAAAATTTTGGCAGGGAAATAACGCGTTTCGGTCAGCAAAAACAAACAAATTTGCGCGACATGTGTGCCTGTGGTGATGTGAACCAAATACTGATGTTTATCAATATCAAATTGATAAGCACGCGCATACTCATACAATGCGCCATAAACCTCTTGAAAATCCCAAGGATTTTCCAAAGGCATTAAATAGGGTTCAACTACGGTTTCTGGCGAAATAAAGGCGATATCATCAATCACCACGTTTAATAAATCGAGATATTGCTCGTTATAAAACAACACCAATTTATCAATAATAAAATCATCATGTTGACATAAGGCCACATTTGGCCGCCATTTCTCCCACCGTCCACGACCTTTGGCTGCATCTAATTGTGAACCTAAAAAACTAAAGACAATGGTTTTCATGGCTTTTTTATACTCATCTTAAGCACACTGAGCCTACAAGACTTACGCATTGAACTGCAATTAGCGCGTTTTGCGAGCTATCAATCGTTGAAAACGATTGTTTAGCGAGTAAATAAGCGATAACCGAGTAAGTCCTAAAATGTCC
>CALAGJ010000136.1 GCA_937892395.1 uncultured Parafilimonas sp. | reverse complement strand
CGTGTGCTCTTCCGATCTTACCTCTATTTTGTATAAACCCAGGCTGTATAATTTTTCTTTTACTTCAAGGTGATTGCGTTCCTGGTAAGCACAGTAGTGTTTTATTTTCTGCCAGGCTCTTTCCACCCCGATGTTTTTTTGTTTAAAGCTATTTCCGCTCATTTTTTTGTGGATGTTTTTTATGCAGCTATGGTTGAAATCCTGTTCAAATTTAATCTTGGATTCATTCCCTGCATCTTCTATCTTTGGGCACTTATTAAATAAAAGCTATGAAGTTTATCGTTTCGTCTTCGGCACTGCTAAAACAACTGCAGCAGATCAGTGGGGTGATCAATGCCAACACCGTTTTACCAATACTGGAAGATTTTCTTTTTGAAATAGAAAAGAACAAACTTACCGTGGTAGCTACTGACCTTGAAACTGTAATGAAGATCCACATGGATATTGAGGCGAAAGACAGCGGTAAAGTATGTATTCCTGCTAAAATCCTGATGGATTCGTTAAAGAACATTGCTGACCAGCCGCTTACTTTTAATATCGATAAAAATTATGGTATCGAAATCACAACCGACAACGGAAAGTATAAAGTGATGGGCGAAAACCCTGATAACTTCCCCCGTGAACCGGCAGCTGATGATGCAAATACATTTACGATGACGTCTTCTGCATTGTTTACAGCTATTAACAAAACCATTTTTGCCGTAAGTAATGATGATCTTCGCCCGGCAATGACAGGCGTGTTTTTTGAGCTGGATAAAAAAAGCATCACTTTTGTAGCTACAGATGCACACAGGCTTGTCCGTTATACACGTACAGATGTAAAATGCCCGAAGAAAGATTCTTTCATTGTACCTAAAAAGCCTTTGAATCTTTTAAAAACAGCATTGCCTGATAATGATGATGAGTTAAGTATTTCCTATAACAGCAATCACCTGTTTATTAAGCATGGCGGTACAGAACTGGTGTGTCGTTTAATTGATGCCCGTTTCCCTGATTATAAAGTGGTAATTCCAACTGATAATCCTTATAAAATGATTGTCACAAAATCAGATTTTCAGGGAGCCTTGCGCAGGGTAAGTGTATTTAGTAATAAAAGTACCAGTTTAGTTGTGCTCAATATTGCTGGCAGTGAGCTTCGTTTAGATGCACAGGATATTGATTTCAGCAATGAAGGAAATGAAGTAATGGAATGTTCATATACGGGGGAGGACCTGCAAATTGCGTTCAATGGAAAATTTTTAGTGGATGTATTGAATGCGCCTGAAAGTGACGAAATTATTTTTGAGTTAGCATCATCCACCCGTGCTGGTATCATCAAACCGGTATCAACCAATGAGGATGAAGAGTTATTAATGCTACTCATGCCTTTAATGATAAATATTTAAATAGAGATATTGTTGTTATAAAGCCCCGCATGGCGGGGTTTTTTATTCAACTTAAAATAAACATGCAAAATTGGGGTGTAAAGATATCAGGATATGGAGCATATCTTCCGGGCAAGGCAGTCAGCAATGAGGAGCTAAAGGCTTTGTATCATTTAGATTTTGATGCTGAAAAACATGCTGCCATCACAGGTATTAAATATAGACATTTTGGCGAAGCATCACTAACCACAAGTATGATGGCCGCAGAAGCTGCCAAAGAGGCTTTGCTATGTGCAAATGTTGCCGCAAAAGACCTTGGCCGTATCATTCTTGGCACCCAAACTGCAGATTATACCAATACCGCAGCAAGCTGCCGTGTGCAAAATTTAATAGGTGCTAATTGCCCGGTGGGCGATACAACCGCAAGTTGTAGTAGTTTCATGTACGCATTAGATAATGCTTTGAGATTAGTGGCCACAGGATGTAACAAAGTAATGCTCATAGGGGCAGATATGAAAAGCAGGAATGTTCGTAAATCGGATAAAATCTTTTTACCAATTTTCAGTGATGGAGCAGGAGCCATATTGCTTGAAAAAACAGATACATCAGGAGGTTTTTTGGGGATAAAATTATGGGCAGATGGCAGTGGTTTTGAAGATATCATCGTTCCGGCAGGAGGCAGTGCAATGCCTGCATCTATCGATACAATCAACAATGATTTGCATGGCACATTAATCAATATGGAGGGTAAAAAAATGGCAAATTTTACAGCTTCCATCATGGCCAATTTAGCAAGCCAACTTTGTGATGAGCTCAGCATACGTATCAACGATATTGATTTATTTGTACCACACCAATCCAATTATTATATCATGAAGAAAACAGCAAATATTTTGGGAATTCCTATACATAAAATGGAGGTTTCCATTGATAGAGTGGGCAATTGCATTTCAGGTACTATTCCCATCACATTACATCAGTCTTATTCAAGAGGCAGGATGAAAAAGGGAAGTATAGTTTTGATTACAGCGGCGGGGGCTGGTTATACAGGAGGTGCAGCCATATACAGATGCTTATAAATTAAGTGTAAAAGCAATGTTTTAGTTTAGCCTACACCAATACTACATTCATTTTCTTCTTGATTGTATCATTTCCCCTTATTTTGCATACTTCAAATTAAAATTATGGCAGAGCAGTCAAAAAAACAAGATACTCCTTTCATTTTTCATAAAGAGAATAAACTTTGGATGATGATTGGCGCAGCCGTCATTTTATTGGGTTTCTTCCTAATGAATGGAGGTAAATCAACTGATGCCAATGAGTTTGATTATAATGTAGTATATAGCACAACCCGCATTACAATTGCTCCCATACTAATAATTGCAGGCTTACTCATAGAAGTATATGCCATTCTAAAAAAGCCAAAAACAAAGGCTTAATTTTTTAATGTTTTATTTCTATATTACTTTTTTATGAATACAATTCAGAGTATAATTATTGCCATCATTGAAGGCATAACAGAATTTTTACCAATAAGTAGTACGGCCCACATGAAATTTGCAAACCCCTTTCTCGGAGTTGCGGATAGTCCATTTACAGATATGTTTGAAGTGGTGATACAATTGGCCGCCATATTATCGGTAGTTGTGCTGTATTGGAGAAAATTTTTCGATTTTAAAAACATACAATTCTATATAAAACTTTTAATTGCTGTAGTGCCAGCTTTACTCATTGGCTACCTTCTAAAAGATACTATTGATGCGGCTTTAGACAACCTTATATTCATATCCTGTGTAATGATTGGTGGCGGAGTTATTCTATTGTTTGTTGATAATTTTTTTAAACAACAAACTGTTACTGAGGAGCGACAAATTAGTATGTCCAAAGCTTTCATCATTGGATGCGTTCAGGTGCTTGCAGTTATCTTTCCAGGATTGAGTAGAAGTGCAGCTACCATAATAGGTGGAATGAGTCAAAAGCTGACACGCAATCTGGCAGCGGAGTTTTCATTTTTCCTTGCTGTTCCTACTATGTGTGCAGCTTCTGCCAAGAGTTTTTTAGATACATATACAGAGCATCCTGAAGTAATCAATGCTGATAATATGATGACCTTAGGCATTGGAGCAATGGTTTCATTTATAGTAGCTATGATTGCGGTAAAGTTTTTAATCAATCATTTACAAAAGCATGGTTTCAAACTTTTTGGCTGGTATAGAATTGTACTGGGTATTGTTATGCTTGCATTACTTACAGCAGGCGTTATTGCATAAAATTTTTTGTATTTTTCCTCCTACTGTTTAATATTGTTTTTCATTCTGTTTATGGAATACTGACATCGTTGTATCATAGCTGATGCAAAGCGCTTTGTTTTTACTCACTTTTAAAAACAAATATTAAGATTATGATGCCCGAAAAAATTTTGCAGAGCGATCTGCTTGATATTCTTTTTGAAAACAGAAACAAATATTATGGTGCTTATTCCTTAAGAAGAAACTACATCAATCATTTGCTCAAAGCAATTGCTATTACAACAGCTCTGAGCATTTTATTTTTTTTATTGCTACAGATTAGAACAGAAAAAAATAAAGGACAAATATTTGCTCTCATTCCTGATGATCCACATGTTACCACAGTAATATTTGAACCGGACAAGCCGGAGCATGTGCCTGTAGAAAAACCAATATCTACACCGCTGGCAAATACTATTGATTTTGATCATGTACAAATCGTGCCAGATAATGTACAGCAGAATATTGTTGATAATGATGTGTTGGAACATGCAAGTATTAGTAATGAAACTATTGATGGAGATCCAGAGGCACCTATTGATATTGCGCAACCAAATGCTGGCACTGGAAATAAAGCAGTTGTTGTTGAAAATGCTGCACCTGAAATAGAAGTAGCGCCATCAGTATTAAACATTGCAGAAGTAATGCCTGCTTATCCAGGAGGCGTTGCCGCATTAAAACGATTTATGGAACGGTATCTTATAAAGCCCGACAATTTGCAAGCAGGAGAAACCGTAATCATCAAGGCTAAATTTGTAATAGGGAAAACGGGTAAAATTGAACAAGTAGAATTGCTCACTGATGGTCCATCAGAATTAAAAGAATCTGTACTTAAAACGATTGCTAAAATGCCGGAGTGGAAACCTGGTTTACAAAATGGACATCCTGTAGCAGTGTATTTTGTTTTACCCATCACATTCACCGCCACAGAATATTAAAAAACCTATATTGCCTGCCCGTATAAAAAAATGGAAAAAGATTTTAGACAACATCAAAAAAAAGGATTTGATAATCTTCGTAAAGTAAGAGATTTTACTATGGCACTTATCATATTAAGTATTGGTGCTTTAGTTTTATTTGCAGATAAGCTGGGTTTAGATTTATCCATCGATACAACCATGCAATATCTGTTTGCTGGACTTTGTGCATTGTATGGCGGATTTCGTTTATACAGGGGTATAAAACAGGATTATTAATGCAACAGCACTCTTTGAAATTTGTTTTTGCTTTCTTTTTACTCTCTTTTGCAATCGCATGTGGAGAACCGAAAGATAAAGTTGCTCAGTATGATTCGCCACGCAGTGGCCGAATAATTATAAGCGTAGATGAAAGTTTTAAACCTGTAATTGCTGAGCAGATAAAAGTTTATCAAGCTTCATTTCCAGGCACGGAAATAAAAGCGTATTATAAACCTGAAGCAGAATGTTTGAGGGATTTGCAGCAAGATAGTGTTCGCTTAGTAATTGTGTCAAGAGGATTATCAGAAGCTGAAATTGAATCTTTTACTAACTATCTTTCATACAAACCACAGTTTGATATTGTCGCTTATGATGCCATAGCTGCTATCATAAATATGGAGGAAAAAGATAGTATTTATTCTTTGAAGAAGCTTTCAGATTTAGTGCTCGGCAAGGACAGTTCTATGAAAGTGGTGATGGATGGACGAAGTGCCACCAGTGCCGTTAGCTATATTTTTGATTCTTTAACAAATGGTAAAGGATTCGGAAAAAATACAGAGGCGGCAGCAGGTAGTCAAGGGGTCTTGGATTATATAGCTTCAAACGCTGGAGCTATTGGTTTTGTTGGCTCTTCATGGGTTGGCAATAGTCAAATACCTGCGCAAAAAGCACTTGCCAAAAGGATAAAATTGGCTTTTGTAGAATGCAAATGTTGTGATAGTGGCACGTATGCAAAGGCATCTCAGATAGCTATCACGTATGGTCAATATCCTTTGGTACGTCCTTTGTATTTTATACTAAAAGAAAATGCAACTGGACTTGGCACAGGATTTACAAATTTTCTGAGTCTTGAAAGAGGACAGTTGATTTTTAGAAGAAGTAATCTGGCGCCAGCAAAAATTGGTTTTGGCATAAGGAAGACTTTAATTGATGAAAACTGAAAAAATTGATAATTAAACTGAAAATGCAATTAAACAAATACATGTATCCAACAAAAGATATTGATGAAGTCAAAAGCTTATCAATGCCTATCAAAAAATTAAAATCTTTCTATACACAAAAAATGAATTTTAGTACAATGAAAAAACAATTGGTATCTGCGGTGCTTGCCTTTGGTGTAAGTATTTCCACTTGGGCTCAAAGCACACAAGATGGGATTAATTTTATTTATTATGAAAAGTTTAATAGTGCAGCCGAACTGCTTAAAAAAGTAGTAGCTGCAAACCCCAACGATGTAAATGCTACATATTGGCTCGGTCAGGCCTATATCAAACAAGATAAGATTGATGCAGCAAAAGATTTGTATCAGAAAGCTTTGCAAGGTGGAATGAACCAAGCTATGATATGGGTTGGTATGGGTCATGTAGAATTACTTACCGGTGGAGATAAAAACGCAGCACGTCAGCAATTTGAACAAGCCATTACATCTACAAAAGGAAAAAAAGGAGCAGAAAATCCTGAAATTCTAAATGCAGTAGGACGTGCAAATGCAGATGGTAATAGTTTGCAAGGTGATGCTGTATATGGATCCGAAGTCTTGAAAAGGGCTGCTGCTTTAGATTCAAAAAATCCGGATATTGATATCAACCTGGGTCTATGTTATTTAAAAATGGGTAGCGACTTTGGTGGTCAAGCTGTTGAAGCATTTACCGATGCTACAAGAAGGAATCCTCAGTATGCAAAAGCATATTATAGAATGGGTCGTGTGTATCAGGCTCAAAATAATAAAGAGTCAATGACTGATCAATATGAGAAAGCACTTGCAGCTGATCCAAAATTTGCTCCTGCATATTTGGCTTATTTTCTTTACTATCAAAATAGAGATGTAAATGAAGCAAAAAGATATTTAGATCAATATGTGGCCAATGCTGATGCCGATTGTAATGTAGATTTTTTTGTAGCCGATTATCTGTTTCGTTCCGGAAAAAATCAGGAATCTATTGAAAGAGCTAAAGCTATGGAAACAGGAAACTGTGGCAATGATCCACGTATAAAAATTCTATATGCTTTTAACTATGACCGCTTGGGCGATAGCATTAAGGCAAAAGAAAATGTAGATCAGTTCTTTGCTGCAATGCCAAAGGAAAAAATTGAACCAGGTCAATATGAATTTGCTGGAAAGTTGTTAGCAAAATTTCCCGGTAGCGAAATGCAGGCAGCAGAATATTTATACAAAGCAATGGATGCTGATTCTGTAAAAGAGAATAAGCTACAATACCTGGCTACCATAGCTGGTATATATGAAAAATCAAAAATGTATGGAGAACAACTCAATACGCTCATTAAAATACCAGCTATAAAAGGAAGCAGCAGTGCATCTGATTATTTTAAAATTTGTAGCGCTTCACGCAATGCAAAAAATTATACGATGTTAGACAGTGTATCAAAAGAATATATCTCTAAATATCCTGAGCAAACACAGGGCTATAGTTTTAATGTGAGTGCTGCAAAAGGTTTGGATGTAGATACTTCCAAAGGTCTGGCCATTGAACCCATCAATGCATACAATACTATTCTAATGAAAGATTTGGAAAAGAATAGAAAGACCATTTACAATAACTATTACTATCAGTTGATTTATTTTGCACAATATTCCAAGCAAATGGATAAAGCAATATCAGTTACCGATCAGATGATTGGTTTATACCCTGATGCTGCAAGTGAAGAAAGAAAATTTGCAGAAGATACAAAAGCTCAATTAATGAAAGCAAACAATAGAAGTGGTGGTAAATAAACAAATATATTTACAAAAAAAATCCCGGATTAAACCGGGATTTTTTTTGCCTCTATGGGAGCATACAGGCCTATATCAACTCAGGAAATCAACAAAAGGAAATGTATTACATTAATCTTTCAATCGTCCACCAAGTAGCTACTAATGCTATGATGGTAGATATGGGGTAAACAAAGTATTTTCTGTATTCTTTACTTTTCCCGATGGGATAAATAATACAACCAAATACAGTTAGAATAATACTCAATTGACCTGCCTCCACTCCAAGATTAAAAAATAAAACGGAAGATACAAACCTATCCGGAGGTATGCCAATTTCATTCAAAACACTGGCAAAGCCCATTCCATGAATGAGCCCAAAAAGAAAGACAATAATGATTCTCCAGGGCTTTAATTCTTGTAGGATGATGTTTTCAATAGCTACAAATACAATGGACAATGCTATGATAGGCTCTACAATATTGCTCGGTGCCACAATGATGCTTTTCATACTCAGCGCAAGTGTTACTGTATGTGCCAAAGTAAAAGCAGTAGCCTGCCATACAATCGTTTTCACATTTGTGGAAAGAAGACAAAGACTTACTATAAAAAGAATATGATCCAACCCTGCGGGAATAATATGCATTACACCCAATTTAAAATAATACAAAGCTACGTTTGCAATGCCTTCACCCGCTAAGGCATAATTGACAACAGGATGTGCAGCGGCATTGAGGCATAGCAATGCCAATAAAAAAATGCTAATCGCTTTTTTCATTTTACAGTTATCTATTGTTAATTATTGTGTGACAGATGCAAGTTTTTTTACTTCAATCTGTAAGTCGTATGGTAGCAATTGTATTTGCTTCATTGCCATTGAGAGGTATTCTGTTGATTGTTCATTTTTTTTTGCACTTGCATAAATAATGCCTGCATGTGCCATCAATATAGGATTTTTTGAACCTGTTTTTAGTGCTATTGGCAAATTTTTCAACGCAGTTTTCATGTCATTATTTTTGAAACTAACCCATGCCATCATTTCACACACATCGCCATTTAGCGGTCTTCTGTTAAACTCCTTTATGGCGTGCTCTTTTGCTTTGTCGTTATCATTCATCAAAAGAAATGCATAAGCAAGTTCTTTATCTGCATAGTGTCCATGACCAGAGGTTTTCACATCATCACTGATTGTAGTGCTACTTAAATTTTGTACCACTTCTTTTAGTAAAGCATCTGCTTCTTGCTTTTTTCCGGTTTGCATATATACATCTGCCAAAGCCTCTTTAAAAGAATTGTCAGGATGTGCTGCAATGGCTTTTTTATAATAGGCATCTGCCGCTTTCCAATTGCCCTGCATATAAAATATTTTTGCCAACCCGGCCAGTGCAAATGCATAACCCGGACGCTGGTACAATGCATTATTAAATTGAATATTTGCAGCAGCTGTATCGCCCATATATGTCAATAGATTACCTAACTGTACCCTGCACCAGCTAGTATTTTCATCACCAGGCACACCAGATTCTATGGCCATTTGCATAGATTCTATTGCTCCTTCTACATCGCCATATAATTCTCTTAAATAACTAACTCTACTATAAGAACGAATGTCTGGTCTTATATCCATCATCTTTTGAGCACTGGTTAATGCACTGTCATAATATCCCATTTCTACATTGCCATCAGTAAGTAGTCCATATACAAAAGCATTATATGGATTGATGCTCACCAATTTTTTTGCCACATCCAATCCTTGCTGAAAATGGTGTTGATTCAGCCAGAGTAAAGATGAAATTGTGAGTGCATCAAAATAATTGCTATCCACTTGTAGGGCTTTGTTTACATAGTGCATGGCAGCTTTGTCATAGTAGGCATAGTTTCCTGTTATCCTTCCTTCTTGTACATATACACCTGCCAATCCTGTAAGCGCCTTTAAATCGGTTTGATTGAGTGATAGTGTATTCATATAATTATACACTTTCTCTTTCATAAAATTCCATTCAGCTGTATCTGAAAATGCAGCACCTCGGTTCAGCAAAGTATATTCTGTGTTTTCAGATGCAGTCTGCTGCTTTTTGTAAGCAAATAATACAATGAGCATAGTAATGCAAGCTCCAGCTAAAAGGAGCATGTAAGCTGATTTTTGTTTCATTATTCCTGAGTTTGAGAATTATATACGACAGAAATAGCTGTGTGGATTGGCAATTAAAAAAATGAATAGAATTATAAGCTTGATACTTACTTTTTTTTAAAGACTTTCCTAGAAAATATGCTATCCACTGCATATACATATCTCCATTTCGATGATTCAGAAAATGTATTGTTTATAAAATTATTATTCCACCTTTGGGGTATGGGTGTTGGATCTGTTGGGTGCTGAAAATTATTTTCCTGTATTGTCCTACTAAAGTTTATTTGACATGCTATTATAAATAGCCAATTATTTTGTTTGAATGGATTGTTATTGAAATTGCAATCTAATGGGAAGTATAATGTAGAACAACTGGCAAAAAAAAATTCCACCAGAGGTGGAATTTTTTTACAATATAAATCCGAATAAATTAATAGCCGTACTTATTACCGCCATCGTTGCCACGGCTGTAGCCACCACCGCCGCCGCGGTTGTAACCACCACCGCCGCCGCTTCCGCCACGGTTATAACCACCGCCGCCACCGCCGTATGGTTTTTTCTTGTAACCACCGCCACCACCTGGCTTATCTGTTTTTGGAGCAGACTCGTTTACGATAATTCTACGTCCACCTACTTCAGTGTCGTTTAAACCACTGATAGCATTGCGTGCTGCTTCGTCATCATTCATTTCAACAAATCCAAAGCCTTTGCTACGGTCGTTCTTGAATTTGTCTGTGATGATTTTAGCTGAGGAAATTTCACCATATGGTGAAAAAAGGTTCTCTAAATCTTCGCTGGTAACACTCCAGTTAAGATTTCCAACATAAATGTTCATATAAAATGTTTAAAAAATAAAAAAACAGTAAACCAAAAACCAAAAACATTTATGTAAACGTTCCTGAACTAATGGACGAACTGTGAAACGCCGCAAAAATAAGGGAATTGATTGAAAACAACTTTTGTGCAATGAATTTATTTAATTAGCCAATTATATTGTTCTCACTCTTTCTTAACAATTTTTTTGCGTTTTAGAAAATCCAATTTGTTTTAACACCACGTAATTGATTGAAATAAAATTTAAAAATGAAAAAAATGATGTCAAAGTTTACAGCTCTTATTGCTGTAGTTATGTTGTCTGTGGCCGTTGCTAAAGCTCAAGAAAAAACAGTTATGGTAGCTGGTGCTGCCATGTATCCTTCAAAAACAATTGTTGAAAATGCAGTAAACTCTAAAGACCACACTACGCTTGTAGCTGCGGTAAAAGCTGCTGGGTTAGTAGAAACTTTACAATCTGATGGGCCATTTACTGTATTTGCACCTGTAAATGAAGCTTTCATCAAATTGCCCGGTGGTACGGTTGATAATTTACTGAAACCGGAAAACAAAGCAATGCTCACTTCTGTGCTTACATACCATGTAATAGCCGGCAAATGGAGTAGTGAACTAATCATGGAAAAAATAAAAATGAATAATGGAACTTATTCCGCTTCTACGGTTGCAGGTGGTACACTTATGTTTAGCATGAAGGGCAAAAATTTAGTCATTACCGATGAAAAGGGAAATCATTCTACGATTACCATCAAGGATGTGAATCAAAAAAATGGTGTTATTCATGTTATTGATACTGTTTTAATGCCAAAATAAGCATCTCAGTAAATGTTTTTTTACTTTACAATAGCTTCATGTTAGGAAGTATAAAAATAAAAAAAACTGCCCACTTAGGGCAGTTTTTTTTTAAAAAATATTTTTGAATTAATTCAATTTCTTCTGTATAAATTCTGCAATATTTCCTCCCTTAGCATTGCTTATTATTTCTAAAGCTTGCTTTATTATAGGGTCAGTGAAATTGGTATAAGCTGCAGGAATTTTTTTCTTAAAATCAAATATCATTTGTATGCCGGATTTTATTTTTTCAACATCATTCAATTTTGAAAGATAAGTAGCAAAATCGCTGGTAGAGTATAGTTTGGCTTCGCTCAAAGGTAAATCGTCATACTGCTTTGCAATAAAATCAAAATCTGATTCTCCACCTTGTGCCATTAAAACGGTACCCACTATTTCCGATAAATCTCCTTTGCAATCGGCTGCAAATTTCTTTGCCATAGCATAGGCTTCCGCAGGTTGCAATTTCATTAATCCATTTAAGCTGGCTGCGCTTACTGCATAGGAACTATCATTGATATTATTATTAAAAATAGATGCATAGCTACTAACTCCGCTGTTTGCAAGAATTGAAATGGCTTTTGCTTTTGTACGTTTGTCTGTTTCTGTACCTGCTAATTTCTCTATTTTACTTAAAATTGTAGCATTTTCATAGAGCGTGCTATCATCTGCTAAACGCTCCAGAGTATATTTACGAATACCATAATATTTATCATCTAATCCTTGACTCAACGATGTAGTCATATTATTTTGAGAGAAATAGTATAATGCTTCTCTTCTGTCCATATAACCTGAGGCATAGCTAAATTGTGCGATATAATTCTCAGCAGTTTTATTATCTTTTTTCTCCCAAAGTATTTTTTTATCGGCATCCACATTTACCAATACAGGTCTTGCATCACCACCATAAGCAAGTGTGAAAGTATCCACTTTATTGTTCACCCATACTTGATGTTGTGTTTTTGCACGACCTTGGTACACATCAATTTTTAAAGGAATTGTATAAACTTTTGCACCTATTTCCTGAGTTTGTGATATGATTACATCTACTTTTTTAGCTGCATCATTATAGTTGTAATTTATTTCAACTACAGGGTGTCCATTGTTGAAATACCATTGATTCCAGTACCAGTTTAAATCTTGTCCGGTTACTGATTCAAATGCTAAACGCAATTGATGTGCTTCTCCGGATTTGAATTTATTATCAGTAAGGTACTTATTGAGCGAAGCGTAAAAAGCATCATCTCCTAAATAAGTGCGTAGCATATTTAATACGCGACCTCCTTTTGGATAACTGATATTGTCAAACATATCTTCCTGATCTCTATAATGAAAGCGTACAAGGTCTTTTTTGAAGTCTTCTGGATTGCCAAAAATGTAACGCTTCATAGCATTATAGTTGTACTCATCTCCGGCATCTTTACCATATTTGTATTCTGTCCAAATGGTTTCACTAAAGTCTGCAAAACTTTCATTTACTGTAAGGTTGCTCCAGCTTTCTGCGGTTACATAATCCCCAAACCACTGGTGAAAAAGTTCATGTGCTATTACAGATTCCCAATCATTGGCTTCACTCAGTTGTCTTGCATTTTGATAAGCACCATCTTGGTGGAGCGTGCTGGTGGTATTTTCCATGGCACCACTTACATAATCCCTACCCACTATTTGGTTGTATTTTGACCAAGGATAATCTACACCAAGCTTTGTGCTGAAAAACTGCATCATTTCTGGAGTAAGTCCAAAAATGCGGCGGGCTACAGGTGCATATTCTTTTTCTACATAATAAGCCACCTCTTTACCTTTATAGCTGTCTTTTATAATTTCAAATTCACCCACACCCATAAAGAAAAGATATGGACTATGTGGTAAATCCATCTTCCAAGTATCTGTGCGTGTGCCATCCGTATTTTTTTTGGAAGCAGTCTTTAAACCATTACTAAGTGTTACATATTTATCAGGTACAGTTAGGGTGAGCTCCTGTGTCGTTTTTTGGTTTGGTCTGTCAATAGTTGGCACCCATACACTGGTAGCTTCAGTTTCACCCTGTGTCCATATTTGTGTTGGTTTATTTTTTTCCTCTCCACGTGGATTAATAAAATATAAACCTTTGGCGCCGGAAATAGCTGCACTTCCGCCGGAATTTTCCAATTCATCAGGCTTTGCTATATAGTCCACGTAAATGATATATGATTCTGTGCGCTGATAGACTCTATCTAAGGTAATTTTTAATTCCGCACCATCATAATTAAATTTTAATGGAGTTTTTGTGGTTCCTTTCATCATGGCCACTTCATTAATGGCCATACCCTTGGCATGAAGTGTAAGGCTGTCTGTTGCAAAAAAATGGGGCTTAAGTGTAACCCACTCTTTACCATACATCCAGGCTTTATTATAATCAAATTTGACATCTAATTTTGTATGCACCAAATCATTGATTTTAGTAGCTTCTGCCCTGTATATTTTCATTTCGGGATTTTGTTCTTTATTCTTTTCCTTTTGTGCAAAAGATATTGCAGGCAAGGCAAGCAAACTGAACAACATAAATCGTTTCATTCTTAAAATTTTGCGGCAAAGGTATAGGTTGCTCTAGGCGAAAATTGCTAATTTTTATTTCAAAGGCCCAAATGACTGCTAAAAGGAATTTATATTGCTAAGGTTTTCTTTCAGTAATGCAACCACAACTTTGTCAATGGGTAGTGAAACAGATTCCGCGTTAAAATTTTCCCATGCAAGCCAACGTAGGCTTTCAGCCTGCACAACCATTGATAAATCCTTAGGGCCAAATGCAAAAGGCATTTCATTGGTCTGAAATATATCGTTGTTTTCTGCAATTACATGATAGTATATAGAAATAATTTGGTCAGAATCTTTAAATGCTGATGGTTGAAAAAAATCTGTGGTATAAATATGTGCACCAATATTTACGTCAACTCCGGTTTCTTCTTTCATTTCTCTAATTAAACAATCCTTTGTGCCTTCACCGGGTTCTAAACCACCTCCAGGAAATTTTGTATAATATTTTCCCCTGATGTATTCATCACTTACTAACACTCCTTTTGTATTATCCATTACAATGCCATACACCCTAATAGTTATATTTTTTATATCCATAAATTAACCATTTTTAATGCTTATTTTTTACTAAAGGAATGTATATACAATATCAATCAAAAATTTCTATTGCTGCTCTAAATGTTTGGCAATGTGCTTCTGTTACAATTTTTACATCAGCTGAATAACCACCTCCCATAGCCACTGCTACAGGTATTTGATGTTGCCTACAAGTATTAAATACAAATTCATCCCTTTGTTTGCATCCTTCCATAGAAACTTTAAGTTTTCCAAATTTATCCGTATCTAATATATCTACACCAGAAAGATAAAATACAAAATCAGGTTTTTGTTGTTCAACAATATCAGGGAGAAGATCACATAAAATTTGTAAATATGTTTCGGTATCTGTGCCATCAGCAAGGGGAATGTCTACATCACTTTCTTCTTTGTGAAAAGGATAGTTGTGGGCACCATGCTTACTGCAAGTGAATACATTTTTATTCTTCGAAAATAAGGCAGCAGTACCATTGCCTTGATGCACATCCAAATCAAGTATGAGTATTTTATGTACAATTTTTTGTTTTAATAAATAATTGGAGGCTATAGCTATATCATTCAGTAAACAAAATCCTTCACCTCTATCTGCAAAGGCATGATGTGTGCCGCCCGCCACATTTAACGCAGCACCATTGTGCATGGCATATTTTGCACAATCTATTGTGCCTTGTGCTATCATTTTTTCTCTAAGTATTAGCTCCATTGATTGAGGAAAACCAATGCGTCTTTGCTCTGATGCAGATAATTGAAGTGCATTGAGTTTCTGTAAATAATTTGCATCGTGTGTTAAGCAAATTACATCGTCACTGCAAATATCAGGCGTATGTATTTGATTGTTTGCTATGATACCTTCGTGTAATAGCTGGCCGGGTATAAGCTCATACTTTACCATAGGAAAACGATGTTCTTTAGGGAGCGGATGTGCATATAATGGTGCCCAGGCAATATGTACCATCTATAGATAATAATTAAATTTTAAAAACAGTTTGCTGTGCAATGGCAAACACCTGGTCTTGCAATTTTGTTTGCAAGGCAATATATCCTGTAAATTTTCCAAATGCTGGTAATACGGCATATTGACTGCTGAAATAAAAACAAGGAAGGGTCAATTTTTGTCTTGCCTTTCCTTTAACTGAAATGGCGGGGTGCAAATGACCCGAAATAAAATATTTTCCACATCGATCCTCCACAGCTATATCGTTCATATCATGTACGAAGGAGAATGGATGTAAGTGAAAAATTTCCTCATGATGTACTTCAATATTGGCATCATCATACCAGCCATTTGGCATAATGTCGTGATTGCCTTTAATCAGATGAAAATTTACTCCTGCAAAATCATTGCGCCAGCGTAAAAATAATGCTGCTTCTTTATTGTATTGGCTGTGAAACATATCACCAACAATGATAACAGTAGAGGCCTTGTAGATGGAGACCAAAGAAACAAATCGTTGCATGTCCTCTGAAAAAACAGTTTGAGGAATGGCAAAACCCATCTTTCTAAAATGACCTGATTTACCAAAATGAGTGTCGCTCAATATCAAACAGGATTGCTGTGGCCACCAAATGGCTTTTTCAGGTAATAAATATAAAACTTGATCAAGAAGGGTAATGGATTGCAAGGGGTTATCTCTTTAATATTGTATCATGAAATTGTACAAAAAGGAGGCTATCATATTTTGGGTGACTAAATCCAAAAATAATATTTGTTTTTTCGGGAATAATTTGCGTTGTATCTATGATAAAAAATTTTTCGCTGTTGATAATGCTATCATAAGTTAGAATTTCATTTCTCATGGTAGCTAAATGAAAACTCATGCCGTCAAAATTTCCAACTTTTGCATCTTTTAAAATATACAATGGTTTGTCTTTTGATACTGCTGCAATTTTTTTTGCGGTATCCAATGCATAAAAATCTCTTGCCCCTCTTTGCTCTATTACAAACCAATTAAAACCAAGCCGAAACACAATTACAGCAAGTAAAAAGCTATGTAGCTTTAGCTGACGATACTTCAGGGCGATAAAGCAAAGCAGTGCAAAACTGATACTCAAAATAACTGTACGGAGAGCCACGTCATGTACAAATTTTGTTGATGAAGTAAAGGGTAAAGCAAGTGAAGCGATTAATAATATAAAACAAACAATTGTAAATAAACTATGTAAAAATTTTATATGTCCTGAATCTTCTTTTTTAGAGGATTGGTACAGACTAAAGAACACCACAAATAACAATGGTAAAAACATGAATAGATACCGGGCATACACTTGTGGTGAGGTCCAGTAAACAATAAAATTGAAAAAGAATATTAATAAGTTGTATTGAAGGAAGGGTTGCTGTTTGATACTGGTGCGCATTCTACGGTTGAAAAAAAGTACCACCAAAATCATCCAGGGGGCATAATGATAGAGTGTTTCAAAAGGAAATGTAAGAATATGCAATAGAACAGCTCCCAAACCAAATTCTAAACCGGTACGTTTTGCACTTTCCTCAAAAAGATTTGCAAACAGCGTTTCCGGTGGCAGATTATTTCTACTAAAATAAAAATAATAATAAGTGCCAATAATCATTAAAAATAAAAATATTGCTCCAAAATGTGCAGGCTTAAATAAATATCTGAATTGTTTTTTCCAGATGAAATAGGTAAGTAATGTGATTCCCTGAAAAACCAATGAAGGTAAGCCCTTCATCATAAAACCCGCAGCAGCAATCAGATAAGTAGTTATAAAGAGAAGTGTATATTTTTTTCTTTCGCCAAAAAAATAAACTAGCATAAATCCGGCATATATTAGCCATGCAAATGTTGTATCTATTAGCCCTTGGAGAGAATCATATATGAGTATACGCCCATTTGTGGCAAAAGCCATTGCTGTAAAAAATGCAATAAAGGGAGAAGTGTATTTTCTTGTAAAATAATAGATGGTTCCGGAAAATAATGCTACCGCAGTTATAACCTGAATTCTGAAAGCAAACATGCTATAGTTCCCGAATAGTTGGAACCAGCCACTCAGTATCCAATTGTATAATGGCGGTTTGTTTAAGTAGAGTTGCCCATTGATAGTGGGAGTGAGGTAGTCCCCAGAAATCATCATCTCCGCTGTTACTAATGCTCTTCTGGCTTCATCTGTATCAGTATTTAGTGGCAGATACCCTAAGTGGTAAGTGTAAGCAAATAATAAGAGAAGGATGCTTAGCATACACAATAAAGCTTCCAATGCAGGTGGATGATGGTACGTGGCGCTTACTAATTTCATCTGATGCAAATATTAGCATAAACAATCAAATGAGGTGATTAGCCGCTTATATATATATCAAATAAAATGATTGGCTTCTCAGTTTCACGTAATAATAGTGCTCAAATCGGCATGGCATTTTCTATCTGCTATATTTGCTCTTATCTTAAATTTTAAGCATTGAAAAAAATATTTTTCACAGCCTTTTTGGCTTTAAGTAGTTTTATAATCATGCATGCCCAACAAGATACATATTATGACCAACAATGGAAACTTGCAGACTCATTGCTGACCATTGAGAGCAAGCCTGAAACGGCCCTAAGCATTGTAAATGAAATCTATTCTTATGCAACTAATCAACATGCTGAGGCTCAGACAGTAAAGGCATTATTGTACTTACAATATATTGAAAACAATATTACAGAAAATGATATCAATGCCCAATACAAACGCTGGGATACCGCCTTGCAGCAATCCTTTTCCATTGCGCAGCAAAGTATTATTCACTGCCAGCAGGCTGCTATTTTACAACGCTATTATTATGAAAATAACTGGCGCTTTTATCAGCGAAGCGAAACCTTCAATTTCTTAAAAGAAGATATCAGCACATGGTCTGAAAATGATTTTCATGCTTCCATTACAAAGCAATATTTACAGGCATTGCAGCCTGCGGCTGCATTACAAAAAATAAAACTTGATTCTTATGAATCCATCATACAAGAAGGAAATTCAAGAGAACTTAGACCTACGCTATATGACCTCCTGGCTTATACTGCTTTGGAATATTTTAAATCGGGTATTTCGAATAACAATAAACCTGAATATGCTTTTGAAATGGACGATGCCGCTGCCCTTACAAATGCAGCAGGTTTTATACAACACCGTTTTTCAAGTATGGATACTTCAAATGCACATCTCATTGCATTGCAACTCTATCAGCAGTTATTAGCGTATCATATTTATGATGAACAACATGATGCATTTGTAGATGCTGATCTTGACCGCATTACCTGGGTCTATCAAAATGCCATCATTGATGATAAGGATGCACTATATCTAAAAGCACTTGAATCCATAACTACAAATTATCCTGACACAAAAAGAAGCAGCTTGGCTTGGTTTTATATAGCAGAATCATATAAATCAAAAGGGGATACTTATAACCCTTTTGGGGATACTGCTCACCGTTATGCATATCTCACTGTAAAACAAATTGCTGCAAAACAAATCGTTGATATTGATAGTAATAATGAGGGCCAAATAAAACTGAAAAATTTATCGCAATCTATTGATGCAAAACATATTAGTACGGAGGCAGAACAAATCAATTTACCTAATCTTCCGTTTAGAATGAAGATGGCTTTTAAAAATATTACTACTGCATATATCCGTATTATCAAAATAAATAAGCAGGAAGACGTCAATGAAAACAATTGGGAAGAGTCTTACTGGCAGCGCATTGCAAGCTTGAAACCATTGCGAAGCGTTAATCAATCTCTACCAGATACGAAAGACTTACAACAGCATACTACTGAAATAAAAATTGATGCATTGCCATCAGGCACTTATATTATCTTGAGCAGTACAGGAAAACAATTTAATCCGGTTACAGATAAACTCTCGGCACAGTATATTGATGTTAGTGCTATAAGTTTCATCAGCCAGGGTGTAGATTATTTTGTATTGCATCGTAACACAGGTCAGCCTATGGAAGGAGTAAAAGTAAAGATAGAACAACGCCTGTGGGACTTCAATAGACAAGGAGAACATTATGTAAACGTAGCCAATAAAATAACAGATACAAAAGGCCATTTTACGATGCCTGTATCTGAGAATAATTACAATGGATTCAGGCTCACTTTCACTACTAAAAATGATCAACTTATTAGCAGGAGCAATGTATTTAATTATACAAGAACCAATGAAGTGGCACCAGATATTGATATTCAGAAAAATAGCAGATTCATTTTTTATACAGACAGAAGTATTTACAGACCTGGTCAATTTGTTTATTTCAAAGCGATTGGAGTAACACAACACAAATCTAATGATAAACCTGCTCCACTTCAATGGGAGAGCCCGCTATCGGTTGTGCTAAAAGATGTAAATGGAAAGGCATTAGATACCATAGCAGTTTCTTTGAATGAATACAGTAGCATCAATGGTAAATTCCAATTGCCAAAATCTGCACTTACAGGAAGGTTTACGATTGAAATAGTCTCATTTATCGGCAATGCTGATTTTAATGTGGAAGAATATAAAAGACCAACATTTTTTGTACAATTTGATACAATAAAAAGCGATTATCGTTTAGGAGATACAGTTATTTTATCCGGCAAAGTAGAAGGGTATGCAGGCAATAAGATAGATGGGGCAAGGGTTTCATATACCGTAAATAGAAATACAAGATATATTTATGATTGGCTTTGGAGCAGATGGCCGGGCCCAAGTGGTGGCATGCAGCAGATGGCACATGGCATTGTGCAAACAGATAAAAATGGTGCATTTCAAATTACTTTCATTGCGCAAGCAGATAAATCTGTTGATCAAAAAAATGAACCTGTTTTTCATTTTGATATCAGTGCAAATGTGACCGACAATGCAGGGGAAACAAGGGATGTTAGCACTGCTATTTCATTAGGTTATACATCCATGAAAATTGAATTATCTATACCAAGTGAAGCAGACATTAATAGCTTTAAATCAATAGGGGTTAATACCACAAATTTTAGTGGAGAAAAAATACCTGCATCTGTAGATCTGAAATTAATCCAATTAACGCCTCCAAGTCGTTTGATAAGAGAAAGATTGTGGAGTAGGCCAGATGTATTTGTAATGAACAGACAGGAATATCTTAAGAACTTTCCCAATGATGATTATGATGATGAGCAAAATCCTTTGACGTGGAAACAAGGAAGCGAGGTATATTCAACCACCTTTCAAACCGGCACAAATAATAGTGTAAATATTGCTTCGAAATTATCAACTGGTTATTATATCTGTATAGCCACTGCCAAAGACAAAGAGGGACATACTATCATTAATAAATCTGTGATAGCGCTGTATGATGCCGCTGCCAACAAAATGCCTTTAAAAAAATATTTGTGGGAGTTTCCTGTACAGCAAACTGGACATGCATTGGATGCTGGAAGTTTGATGATCAATTCTGCTTCGCAGAATGTTTATGTAGTAGAAAGCACTATGCTGGCGGGGCCTGGTATTGATTCGAAAAGCAACTTTGTTTATAGCAACATTACAAATGGTAAAAAAACTTTCAATCTTGCTGTGCCTACTCCTGCAAAAGCCGGGGGTTTGTGTTATGCATTTGTAAAACATAATCGATTTTATACTGGCAGTATGCAAGTGAATATACCCGATAGCAGCCATGATTTGAAAATGGAAATAAGTAGCTACAGAAATAAAACATTGCCTGGCAGTAAAGAGCAATGGAGCATAACAATAAAAGATGATAAAAGCACAACTGCAACTGCAGAATTACTCACTGCCATGTATGATGCAAGCTTAGATGCATTTGCACCACATAGCTGGCAGAAACCTGCACTATGGCCCAGTTATAGCGTTTCAAATTATTTTTCAAACAATGGAAATTTTGCCATAGCCAATGCAAGTGAAAACTATTTAGCTGAACCAGGTGAAGCATATTTTACAAATTATGACAGGCTATTAACTGACGCCCAATCTTTCATCTATGCTGACGGATATTATGGTGGCACCGGTGGTGCAATGAGGAGGCGAAAAGGAGACCAACTTCTACAAGCAGAAGCAGCAGTATCAGGAGCACCAGCACCAGTTGAAGCAAGGGAAGATGATAATGGGAGGAGTGTAAAATTTACTCCTCCAACAATTGTAAAGGATGAGGAAGTAAAGGAGCAAGAAGACATTGCCGAAGGCAATAAAACATCTAACCCTGCCAATATTTCCCTCAGAAAAAACTTTAATGAAACTGCATTCTTTTTGCCAGAGGTATATGCAAATGAAAATGGAGATTATCGGTTTGAATTTACAATGCCCGAGGCATTAACGCAATGGAAATGGTTTCTACTTGCACACAACAAAGACCTGGCATTTGCCTATAAAGAAGCCGTATCTATAACGCAAAAAGAATTGATGGTACAGCCACAGTTGCCACGGTTTTTTAGAGAAGGAGATCAAATGGATTTGCATGTTAAAATTAGCAATCTATCTGACACCTCATTTACTGGCACAGCAGTATTATCACTCTTGGATGCCATAACAAATGAGCCGGTGGATGGAATTTTTCAAAATGCCATTCCTAATCAATATTTTACTGTAGAAGCTGGCCAAAGCTTTGCACTCAAATTTCCCATTGTTATTCCATATAATAGTACAAGACCTGTTACAATTAAAGTATCAGGCATAGTGCCTGGCAGTTCAACAGAGCTAAGTTATACGGATGGTGAGGAAAATACTTTGCCAGTACTTAGCAACCGTATGCTTGTAACAGAATCATTACCATTATATGTGCGTGGCAATTCAAGCAAGACTTATAATTTTGAAAAGCTGAGCAATAATCAGTCGCCATCACTTACTCATCAAAGCCTCACCATTGAATACACTACTAATCCAGCATGGTATGTGGTGCAGGCCATTCCATATATGAATGAAACAGAACCAATTTGTGCCGAAGGCATTTTTAATAAACTCTACATCAATACGCTTGCACAATACACATTAAAAAATAATCCGGCAATAAAGGATGTAATCAATACATGGAAAACTGTTGATACCGCTGCTCTTCAAAGCAATTTGGAAAAGAATGAAGCACTTAAACAACTCATTCTGGAGGAAACACCCTGGATAATGGATGCTTTGCAGGAATCTGCTCAGAAAAAAAGAGTTGCTCATTTATTGTCAGATGAAAATCTGCATCAAGCTAATGTTGATTTGCCTGCCCGGCTCCGAGAATGGCAATTGCCAAATGGTGCATTTGCATGGATGAAAGGAGGTTATGAAGATCGATACATGACACAATATATCGTGACTGGAATCGGAAGATTATTTGCACTTCAGACTTTAGATAATAATACCAGAGATGCATTACAGGAAATAGCAAATGCTGCCATTGTTTATTTAGATCAGCAAATACAAAATGATTATGACAATTTATTAAAATACAAATCTGATTTAAAACAGAATAATACAGGAAGCGTTCAAATACAATATTTGTACATGCGTAGCTTCTTTACAGATAAAGCAAATACGACAAAGGCTTTCAGCTATTATTATGATCAATGTAAAACATACTGGGCACAGCAATCTATTTATATGAAGGCATTGTCTGCATTCATATTGTATAGGGGTAATGATAAAGAATGGACGTTAAAAAAAATCATTCCATCAATAGTGGAAAATGCAGTTGAAAATCAGGCAGCAGGAATGTATTTTAAGAATGGCCGAAATGGATATTATTGGTATGAAAATCCGATAGAGCAACAGGCACTTGTTATCAGTCTATTTAATGAAATGTATCAGTATGAACAAAACATTAACTACCTGCAATATGCAAATGATTTACAAGCCTGGCTGATCAGAAATAAGCAAACGAATAATTGGAAAACGACACGTGCCACTGCCGATGCTTGCTATGCTTTGATCAGTTCACCTACAGCTTTATTGCAGATAAAAGCAAGTGTGGATATATCCTTAGGGAGTAAAAAAATTGCTACAGCAGCTGAGGTAGGCACCGGCTATTTGAAACAAAGATTTGATGGCAAAGAAATCAGTAATGATATGGGTACTATCAAACTCAACATACACAATAACGAAACCAATAAATCATTTGCGGCTCCATCATTTGGTGCAGTATATTGGCAATTTTTTGAGGACTTAGATAAAATAACTCCGGCTGAAACTCCCTTGAGTTTGAAGAAGCAATTATTTATAGAAAAAAATACGGATGCTGGCATCAAAATAACACCTTTACTTGATGGCGAAGCCATTCAAATTGGTGATAAAGTGATAGTGCGCATTGAGCTGCGCAGTGATAGGGATATGGAGTATTTGCTGTTAAAAGATATGCGTGCAGCCGCACTGGAACCGATAAGTGTGCTGAGTAATTATAAGTGGCAAGATGGATTAGGCTATTATGAAAGTGTAAAAGATGCATCTACAGATTTCTTTATAAATTTTTTATCAAAAGGAACTTATGTTTTTGAATACACATTGCGTGCAGCGCAAAGTGGTACGTTTTCAAACGGAACAGCCACTATACAGTGTTATTATGCACCGGAATTTACAAGCCATAGTGCAGGTATAAACGTAAATGTAAATGAATAGGAATGGATTTATAAGTTTGCAAACTGCTTTTTAATCCTGTATAGAGTAGTCCATTTTGACATGAAAGGGAAACTTTTTTTTGAAATATTTTGAACTAATTTTTGTCATTTAATTGAGATGGAAATCTGTGTGACTGCATGTTGATTTATGATGATTTTCATTACCTGTTTTTGTCTTATAAGAAATGGAGATAAAATATTTTTTTATAGTTCAAAATCATAAATGCTCCTTTGGTACGTTTCATGCTAATGGTAGATAAGTAAAAAGCCTAATTGGAAAAGAGTAAATGAAATATATAATTTGTTTAATATGTATGTGCTATGGGATAAATGTAACTGCTCAAACCCAGTATAAACAAGCCTTGGGCCTTCAATTTCCATTTGATATATCGGCTTACTATTCACAATATCTAACTGAACAGAACACTATAGATGTTTTTGCTCGGATAGATCGTAGTAATTACAGCTTGGGGGGGTATTATAGTTTTCATTTTAGGAGTTTTGAAAATACGCCAGAATTAAACTGGTTTGCAGGCCCCGGAGTACAAGCATTATGGAATAAATCACTGAATGGAAAAGAAAATACAGCCGGATTGGGCTTTGGTTTAAGCGGAATTTTGGGGCTTCAATATGCCTTTCCGCAAATACCTTTGTCTGCTGGAATAAATTGGCAGCCGGGCATAAGTTTGGTTGGAAAATCTGCTGTTCAATCTTCCTTTGGAGGAATTACAATTCAATATATATTAAAGCGTTAATAAAATCTAATAATAAATATGAACAAACTAAAAACAATTTTTATACTTGTATTTGCATCTGCAACAGTTACAAATCTAAAAGCTCAAAATCTTGGCAGCGACTATACAACCGCAGTCGGAATTAAATTTTACCCTTCCGGTTTAACAGTAAAGCATTTTTTACAAGATGACCGAGCCATTGAGGGTTTACTTTATTTATGGGAGGATGGGTATAGGTTTACTGGTCTTTATGAATTTCATGGCAATATTAATGGGGTAGATGGATTGAAGTGGTATGCAGGTTACGGTGGGCATATCGGGGCTTATAACAGTCAATGGAAAATAGATAATCCTAATAAAAACCATAACACCACCATTGGGGTTGATGGTGTACTCGGTCTTGATTTTAAGTTTACCGGAGCACCTGTAAATTTAAGTGCTGACTGGCAGCCATCATACAATTTTACAGGATATAACTATCTCGAAGCTGGATGGGGTGGGATTTCAGTTCGATATACGTTTTAGAAGATATTTAAACAAGCAAAATATGGTAAAGGCACCCCCATAAGTGGTGCCTTTTTTAGTTGATTTTGTACTTGTCGTTGTCAAGGAGATTTGGAAAAAAACTTGGTGCTTGATGTCATTTTTTGTAGAAGAAAATTGTACTAAATGAATTTTTCTAAGATATAATTTTTGGCAGGCTTGTAGTTTCTACATATTTTATTTGATAACATTTTTGTTGATTTTTCACTATATAGTTCTTATGATTTTTTTAGTTTGAAAAGTAATCGCCCAATATTTATTCAACTTTAAATAGTTGATTTTTTTAATAATGTTAGGAATACAAACAAATATATTACTCTCATTTAACCAAAAAAAGGCCGCCCTTTTGAGGCAGCCTAAACAAAGGGGGGGTACTATATTTATTGATTTATATTTAATATCATATTTCCAACTTCCTGACCCACTTGGTAGCTAATCATATATGTACCACCAGGCAGCTGATTATTAATAATTTGCAAATTGATTGCACCATTATTGTTAGTAGCTGTATAGGTAGCCAAAGCCTTACCCATTAATGTTGAAATTGTTATAATTGCTTTATCTGTTTTATTCTGTGCCTGAATGCTCACCTCAAATTTACCATTGCTTGGATTTGGATAAACACTCATATTTTTTACTCCTGCTAATGCTGATGGAGCCGCAGCAGTAGTAAATGAAGCCACAGTAGAATATCCTGGACTTGTAATAGTATCAGGATTGATTTTACAAGCAGTAATAACTCTCCACTGATATAAAGAACCTGACATAAGACCAGTAACAGTTTTAGAAATACCTGTAGTTTGTGCAGGTGTAAATGCACCAGATGTTCCTTTGCGTATTTCGTACTGATAACCCACAGCACAAGTTACCGCAGTCCAGTTAAGCTTTGCACTTGTACTGGTAACATTAGTGGACGTTAAACCAGTTGGTTTTGCACAGCCTAAATAAGTTACTACCGTATTGGCAGATGTTTTACTACATCCATTTGCATTTGTTACCGTTACGTTATATGAACCTGCTGCACTTACCACTATGCTTTTTGTAGTAGCTCCTGTACTCCACAAATAGCTCGTACTAGTATTTGCTGTGAGTGTAACAGTTTTACCTGGACATACATTTGTTGTAGCGCCAGATGCAGTAATTGTTGCCGTAGGCAGAGCATTCACAGTTATGGTAGCGCTGCCAGTTTGTGTTTGAGATGCATTTGTGGCATCCTTTACACTTACTAAACTATACACAAATGAGCCAGCAGTAGCAGTTGATGCAGCCACATTTACAGAGTTGCCAGATGTGGTAGTAGCAGTAAGGTTTGCACCACCATTTATTTTATAAGTAAAAGTATATGGAGCAGTACCATTTGCACCAGTAAAAGTTACGCTTGGCGCAGCTGCATTTTGACATACTGTAGCGGTGCCAGATAATGTTGCCGTTGGCAATGTTGCTGTTTTATAATAGAATACATTGTCAACATATACTTTGCTGCCATTTGATACATAAAGCATTTGAGCAAGATGTGCTCTTGATGCTAAACCCGTAAAATTAGATAAAGGTATATCAAGACTTACCCAATTATTAAGGCCTGGTGTGAATGAAAGTTCAGATTCTGTATCATCACCACCGCCATATGTGCCATTTGCTCCAAAGTCAACTAATTTTACATTGAAGAAACTTGCATTTGGAGTCCATATATCTGCGTGATAAAAATCCATATTAGTAGCATCTATGGGAGAAGATGTAAATTCAACACCACAGAAATTTAAGTTAGTATATTTCTTGGTATCATTTCCTGCTACTTGCACATCTGCTACATCTGCTGCATCCCAAACTGCAGACCATGTATCTACCGGTACATTAGTGTATGCATTGCTAAACATTGAAATAACATTTGCAGCACTTTGAGTAGGAGATGGGGCTGCTACAGTTGGATCTGATGCTGCCGCTACATTTACAGTTAATACTCCACCTGCTGCTGTACTGCCTAAGGCTCCAGTTATATTTGAAGAACCCGCACCAACGGCCGTACCTGTTGCAGTGGCATTATCAAAAGTGGCCACAGCTGTATTTGAGCTGGAAAAAGTAAAGTAGAGTTTGGATGGGTTTAATGTTTGAGTTACACTATTTACTGGAAATGAACAGGTAACACCATTTGGTGAAAATGTATCACCAATTCCTTTGGCAATTGTTTCCGTTGCAAAAGCAGCAGTAGGAGTGCCTATGATGGAACTGTTTAGGTTTTCATATTTTATTTCATCAAACCATAAAGTATAAGTGCCCTCATCTGAGCCTTCTGCCCAATGAAACATACCAGTTTCATTTGTGAGTTTTGCAGGATCAGGTATGGGTATAATTACTTTCGTCCAAGAGGTAGTAACAGCAATATTGTAATACTCTGTAAAGAATGCTGCTGAAATACCATTGTTTCCCAAACCGCCTACATTCAGCGTAGCTGCTTTACTTCCTTTTACCCAAAAGCTCACACAATTGTAAGCACTAAGATTTTGCGGAGTTGAATTTGAAAAAGCACCACCTGTATAACCTCCAGCAGGTACGATTGCTTTGTACGAAGAAGTGCCGCTTTGTGCCATAGTTGCATCAATAGAAATGGTGTTTGTAGCGCCTCCAAAATCTACAAAAGTTACACCAGGGGCATAGTTGTCTGTAAATACATTTTGTGCATTAGCACTAATGGAAAACAATACCATGCTCAGAAGGATCGGATAAATCTGTCTCATTTTTGTTTTTTTATGATGAAAAATAGTTAAAGGAATAAAAATCTATTTTCCATAGATAGCAATCTAAACACACAATGATTGTTTAGCTGTTTTTAAAGGTATTTTTTTTGCAATCGGGAAGCTATAATTTTCATTTCAAACTTTGTAATACCATTTTAATTGGAATCATTTTTGTTTATTAATCACAAAATGATTTTTACAATCCCTGAGTCAAATGGCAGAATTTTATGTAAGAGATGTATCAAATAACTCCGAAGCAAAAATATATTTCACATAAAGGCCAATCCAAATTTTTACACTCTACTCTACTACTACAACACTTAAATACTCATGATTTCATTGCTCTTTAGCTACATCTACACTACATCATGCCTATGTTTTCGAATTTACCTGTATCAAAAATATTTTTTTGCCAATGAAGTAATGATAAAGTGGCTGATTGTTGAAAGATGGAAATTTTTAGCTGTTTCAGGATGCAATTACATGATTAGTAAAATGGGAAGGTTCTAATTATTTTTCGAGATGATTAAATATTTTAATCTCCATTGCATGCAGAATGAATAAGCACAACAAAATTATTAATCGCTGTATTTTGTAATCAACTCAACTTTAATTTTGCGCAATTCCAAAAAAATGAGTACAACGATAACAGGTAATGAATCTTTATCATCCAATAAGAAAAAAATAATAGTTTTAGGTAGTGGCCCCAATAGAATTGGTCAGGGTATTGAGTTTGATTATTGCTGTGTACACGGCTTATTAGCCATTAAAGAGTGTGGATTCGAAGCTATAATGGTGAATTGTAACCCGGAAACGGTTAGCACCGACTTTGATATGGCAGATAAGCTGTATTTCGAACCAGTTTATTGGGAGCATCTTTGGGAAATTATCGAATTAGAAAAACCTGATGGTGTTATTGTACAGCTTGGAGGACAAACTGCGCTAAAACTAGCAAGAAAACTGCATGAAAATGGAATTCCTATCATCGGTACATCTTTTGATAGTATGGATATAGCGGAAGACAGGGGTAGATTCAGCGATTTATTAAAGGAACTTAATATTCCTTATCCCCATTATGGCACTGCATATACTGCAGATGAGGCCATTGAAGTGGCGCAGCAAGTAGGCTATCCAGTTTTGGTAAGACCCAGCTATGTGCTTGGTGGCCAGCGAATGCGGATTGTTATAAATGATGATGAACTTGAAAAGGCTGTTATCAGTTTATTGAAGCATATTCCAGATAATAAGATTCTTATTGATCATTTCTTAGATAGATGTCAAGAAGCGGAGATAGATGGTATTTTTGACGGGGAGTCATTTCATGTAATGGGTGTAATGGAGCATATAGAACCTGCGGGCATACATAGTGGAGATAGTAATGCAGTATTGCCCGCATTCAACCTCAGCCCTATGTTAGTAACTACTATGGAATTTTATGCAGAAAAAATAGCCAGAGCTTTGGATATACGAGGTTTGATCAACATTCAATTTGCGATAAAAGACAATAGTGTTTATGTAATTGAGGCCAATCCAAGAGCCAGTCGTACTACACCTTTTATAGCAAAAGCATATCAAATTCCTTATTTGAATATTGCTACTAAAGTAATGCTTGGTATGCAAAAATTGAAAGATCTTGAGCCAAACAAACAACTGGAAGGTTTCGCCATAAAAGAGCCTGTATTCAGCTTCAATAAATTTCCTAATGTAAGTAAAGAACTTGGTCCTGAAATGAAAAGTACTGGTGAGGCCATACGTTTTATAAAAGATTTAAGAGATCCTTATTTCAGACAGTTGTATAAGGAAAAGAGCATGTATTTGAGCAAGTAGTTTTTGGCTGTAGCATATTTCTATTTGATATCATTAAGGATAAAACCCCTCATGCATGGGTTGTATATAATTTTTATAGAGCCATGAAGAAAAGCTATTGGTATAGCGATTGTTTTCAATTTGCTTTACCCACCTTACTCCGCTAATAGTGTTTGTTACAAAAACCTCCTGTGCTTCTTTTAAATGTTCGGTAGAAATAATCGATTCTCTAATTGGTATATTTTGTGCCCGTAGTTGTAAGATAAGATGCCTGCGCATTACGCCATCTATTGCTCCTTGGCTAAGTGCCGGAGTGCTTACAACTCCATCCTTTACAGTAAATATATTGGCAATAGTGGCATCTGCAATATGGCCACTTGCATTACAAATAAAGGCTTCATTCCAATGCATCTTTTTTGCATGCAATGCTGCCATGGCGTAGCATAAATAATTATTTGTTTTTAGATGTGAGAATTGATCAACCGATTTTACAGCATCTTTATAAATTCCTACCTCGAGCCCATTGCTATTGTACCCAATTTTTTCAATAGTTAAAGGGTATGTTTCTATGAGCATATTTGGATGATGATTTTCCGGATCATATAAACCGCCCCTGCCTCTGGCCACAGATAATCGAATCCTACTAAGCTTACTATGCCTATTTTTTTTTAGAATTTTATTTACCTGATCAACCAATGCAGCCGGATGGAGTAATACATGTTTTTCAAATTGAAGTAGTTCCATTGTTTTAAAGAATCGTTCTACATGATAATCCTCCAAAATAATTTTCCCATTCACACATTTCATTGTTTCAAAAAAACCATCACCATATCTGTAAGCCCTACTATCTGACGCTAATATATATTCGCCGTTGGCGAAGAATTTATTATTATACAATACCCATGTTTCCATGAAAGCTATTAGAAACTTTTAAAATGTAAATTCCAAAGTCATTTCCTTTTCACCCCTTTTGAAGTGTAAGATGGTGCTATCTCCCTTATGAAAATGCTGTAGCGTGGTCATATAAGATTGTACATCTACAAATTTATATTCGCCAATTTGTATCAGTACATCACCTGCCTGTAAGCCAATACGTTCAGCTGTTTTGCCTTTACTCACGCCTTCAATGCGCATGCCCGTGCCTGTATAACCATAGTCCGGAAGGACGCCAAGAGTAACCGGCAATTTTACATTTTTTACTTCCGCATCTTTTGTTTGTAAAAAAGGGAATACTCCTTTGCTGTCTGCTTCTTTTATAATGTTTTGAATGAGTTGGATAATTTGAGTTTCGCCTGCATAATTTATTTTTTCTGCATCGTCAGTCGATTTATGATAATCACTGTGGCTATTGGTAAAAAAGAACAGTACCGGTATTTTATTTCTGTAAAAACTCGCATGATCACTCGGTCCTGAACCACTGCTGTCAAATTTTACTTGCAAGTTATTGAGTGGCAGTTTTGAAAATATATTGCTCCAATATGGCGATGTACCATATCCACCAATTGTGAGTTTGCGACTATCTTCATACCTGCCTACCATATCCATATTGATCATATAGTTTGGCTTCATGATGTAGGATGGGTTGGACAGCCAATACTTACTACCCAATAGCCCAAGTTCTTCCCCAGAAAAGGCCATTATGAGGTAGTTGTTATTTTTGGATGTCGATTTTTTTAATAGTCTGGCCAATTCAATAAGTGCGGCAGTGCCACTGGCATTATCATCTGCACCATTGTGAATGCTTCCTGCACCATCTAAACTATTGCCATCTTCACCATACCCTAAATGATCATAGTGAGCGCCAAGAATAATTGTATTGACTGCATTATTATTGATATAACCAACTACATTGTGTGCCGTCCTTTTTTGGTCAACAAGATTTACGGATAGTTCAATATCCAAATAATCTGTTATATCTTTTATAGCGTTGGTCATTCCTTTTTTGGTGATATAAACTACAGGAATATTCAGCATGCCAGCACTATCATATTTATTGAATAAAATATTGTCTGTCAGCTTTCCGCTATTGTAAAGAATGAGTGCTGTTGCGGTTTTGGCAGATTGCTTTGCTTCTTTGAATATAGCATCCATTATGTCAAAATGAGGGTTGTTTTGATTGTCTTCCAGCATATCGTTCACATCCAAAAACCAAGGCTGAGCATCTTCTCTAAGAGAAGGAGAGAGGTTGGAATTAATACTTCCATTTCCAGAAAAAGATAGCGGATAATAATCTTCACCCGGTTGTAGTTGTTTGTCAGCAATTTTAAAAAAGTTATTGGCGGAAGCAAAGGATTTACCTTCATTTATTTCAAAAGCCTGAATAAAACCATTTTTCCCTGCGGGTAATAGTCCATAATTAGTAAAACATTTTTCAATATAGTTCATGGCCAATTGCTCGCCCACTGTACCGCTTCTTCTACCTTCTAATTTATCATCCGCCAAGTAGCTAATATGATTTTGTATATTGGCTTGTATGACTGCATTTTCTTTTGCTATAGCTTTTCGCTCTTTTTTTGTTTGAGCAAATACTGGGCTTATTGAAAAGCAAAACAAGCAACAAAAAAGCAGGCCATTTTTTGAAAACATTTTAATTATATCCATACATTTTATAAAGATGCAAATATTAAACAATGATTTGTAAAGTATGTGTAGCGTGTAGAAAAAGGATGTTATTTTTTAATATTTGAAGTATTTATATCAGTCAATCATTACATGATGTGCTTCACCCGAATTTACTTTGGAGAGGAGAAGAAAACTCTTTTCGCCCTTCGGGCAATGATTACGCACGGCCCATCATTGCGAGTGAAACGAAGCAAAGCAAAAACAAATTGTCAATTGATTAATTTTTTGCCCTTCGAATTCGATCTTTAAACTTGAACTAAATATAGTTTTCTAGTAAGCTGTTTTTTATACTTTTCTACCTGCATCGACTGTTTGCTCTCATCTGCAAAGATGCTAAAATAAGGTTTGAACTTTATATGGTTTGATGTCACTTTAAATGGCTTGCCTTTTTTAATTTAATATTTATGCATATATTTTTTTTGCCATTTTTCACTATCATTTTTTAGCATCTAATCTTTTCTAAAATAGGTACAATATGTATAAAAGTATATTCTTATATCAATGAAATATACGAATCATTAAATCTGATGATTCAATGATTGAAAAGCAGCATCTGTAAATGAAATTTAAAAACTTACTGTAAATGTACTTCCTTTTCCTACCTCACTCTGTACTTGTATAGTACCTCCTAAAGATTCTATTTGATTTTTGATGAGGTATAAACCAATTCCTTTAGCATCTGCATTATCATGAAATACCTGATACATTTTAAAAATACGATCACCATATTTTTCTAAGTCAATTCCTTTTCCATTGTCAGATATAATTAATTGGGTTCTGTTATTTACCATGGTAGTACTGATATGAATCTCTGGAATTCTTTCAGAATGCTTATACTTAATGGCATTACCTATAAGGTTTAATAGAATGCTTTCTAAGGATGCATATATATAAAATAGAGTGGCAGCATTTGTAAAGTTGGTACTGATTTTTGCGTGTGATTTTGAAATGGCTGGCTCTAATATATTCAGTACAAATTTGCATACATCATCAAAATAGAGAACCGTTCGTTCCGGAGAAAAAGAGTTTTTGTTTTTTAGCATTTCATTCAAATGCATCAATGATGTGGAGAGCGATTCTGCCACCTCTTCAATTTTTTGAATACACACTTGTTGATCTTCTTTATCCGTCATTTCATGATAGAGTGCTACTAAACCTTTTATGTTGTTGGAATGACTCCTAAAATTATGCGAAGCAGTATAGGCAAACTGACTCAGCAATTGATTCTGACGACTTAAAAAGTCTATTGTTTGCTGCCATTCAGTTTGTTGTATTTTTTTGTCATTGATGTCTATTACGGCACCTATCATTTTATCGGGTTTGCCCTGTTCATCGAGAATTAGCCTTGCGGTAGCCTCAAACCATCTGTATTGTTTGTTTTTGCAAAGCAGCCTCATTTCAGATACCTCAGATACCCCTCTTAAAATTGGACTACCGTCTTCCTGAATAAAATATTTGATATCGTCTGCATGAAGTAGTTGCTTAATAAAAGTATGATACGAAGCTGTAATTTCTCCGGGTTCGTATCCTAATAATCTGTAATAATTATCACTCCACCATTCTTCTCCAGTATCAATATTCCATACCCATACACCACTTTGTATGTTTTGCAGCAATGCATCTATTAGGTTATTGTCAGACAGTTCTTTCATTACTGTGCCTGTAGATTTAGTTTATATCAGGTTTATGTTTTGGTGTAAAGATATTTGTATAAAACCTATTAATAATTTTTGTTTAGTTTTTAATAATGGATATTTAGACAGATTCAATGGATCTGTCTATTCGCTATTTTTATTTTTTAATATGGGGAAAACAATTTTTGATGGATACATTTTGCTATGATGAATTTGTATGGTACTCGATACAAAATCCTTTTCTGTACAGGTATAAATATTTACAAACTGCTGAGGGTTTCTATCTGAAAGTGGAAACCAACTGCTCTGCACTTGTATCATTAACTTATGTCCCTTTTTAAAACAATGGGCAATGTCTGGCAATTCAAATTTTACTTGCTCCACTTTGCCAGGTGTGAATGCTTCGGGACTTTCAAAACTTTTCCGATATCGACCCCTAAAAATTTCTCCCCTTACCAGCATTTGATAACCACCCATCATCAATGGTGCTTCATCAAAATCGTCTGCTTTGGCTTGATATAGTGTTGCTTCATCTCCTGTTAATTCATCAGGAAATACATCAATTACCTTTACCACAAAATCGGCATCTGTAGTAGAAATGGATACAAATAAATCGGCCAAAACTGGCCCGGTTACGGTATAATCTTCATCTAAAATCGGTGTTTCAAACACCAGTACATCCGGCCTGCGGGATGCAAAACGCTGATCATCCGTCATATAACTGATTGTTCTGGAATGATGCACTTTTTCTGTATAAGGCACGGGCTTAGCAGGATTGCTGATATACTCAGTAAAGCTGCTTTCTTTATTGTCTGCCACTTTGTTTATTTTCCCATTTTCATGGAGGTATAATGAAGTGTTTTCAGAAAGAGCCGGTGGCCATTTTTTAAATTGCTTCCATTCATTGCTACCAGTAATGAAAATGCTTGCTTCGGGCAGTTTGCTGATATCCCCTTTGCCTTTTAAAAAGTAATTAAAGAATGGCACTTCAATATTTTCTTGATAAAATGAACTGGTATTACTACCAAATTTTATATTGCCTAATTGGGTGCCATCATTACTGGCCCATTGACCATGATACCAAGGCCCATCCACAATTTTATTAAAGACCTGTGTTCCATTATTTTGTTCAGCAGCTTTGTAAGCATTCCATGCACCCCAACAGTCTTCCGCATCAAATAATCCACCCACCCATAGCATAGCAGGTTTTAAATTTTTTGTGGCATTGCGAGCATCCCTTGCTTTCCACCAGTCATCATAGTTTGGATGTGCATATAAATCTTTCCAAAACAGTATGCTATCACCAATTTTATTGGCAAGTGCTTTTAAGCTGCCGGTTTCTAAAAAGAATTTATAATTATCCTGAGTGGAGTATTTGTATGAGGCCGGGCCAATAGTTGTAGGTGTGGGCCTTGGTTGACCAAAAGAGGAATAAAAATCGAAACCATCCATAGGGAAGAAAGCACCATTATGATGAAAATCATCACCCATAAACCAATTGGTAACTGGTGCTTGTGGACTTACAGCCACCAATGCAGGATGATTAGAAGCCGCAGCCATAGTGCTATAAAATCCCGGATAGGAAATGCCAAATACTCCCACTTTACCATTGTTTCCTTTTACGTTTTTTATAAGCCAGTCAATGGTATCATAAGTATCGCTGCTTTCGTCTATTTCATTGCCTTGTTTATTAGGATTAAATGGGCGTATGTCCACAAAATTTCCCTCACTCATCCATCTGCCCCGCACATCTTGAGTTACCATTATATAGCCTTCAGATAAGTAGGTTTTATAATAAGATTGTGTAAATCTGAGTGGCATTTTATTAGCTCCATAAGGCGCACAGGAATAGGGTGTTCTTTTCATTAAGAAAGGATGCAATTCAGCATTGGATTTTGGAGCGTAAATAGTTGTGAAGAGTTTTATGCCATCCCGCATAGGAATATACACTTCTTGCTTGGTATAATTATTTACCAACCATGCACTATCAATTTGTGCATAGAGAGAACAAGAGATGATAGAAAAAATTAGTAGAAAAAAATATCTCATATTATAGTTTGAAGGGTCTAAAAATATGTTTTCTATTCCTACTTGCAAAAGTCCAAGATTTTTCATCAAAATGTAGCATTCGATTGTTCAATATTGATTTAGTAGGCAGGAAAAATTATTTGCCCTTCGGGCAATGACTAAAATATTTTGTATAGTATGGTTTTGAATAATAATTTAGCAAAAAATCAGAATTATGAATGTTTTAAAATGCCTCTTTTTTTCTTTGTCAACAGTAATTCTTTCCGGTTGCTATGTAAATGGTGAAAGGATAAAAGGAAATGGAAATATGAGTACAGATACACGAACTGTGAGTTATGCAGATAGGATAGAATCATTAGGAAGTTTTAATGTAGAAATCATTGTAGGCAATACACCCTCGGTACGCATTGAAGGTGAAAGTAATTTGATACCCTACATTCAAACAGAAAATACTGATGGTGTACTGCGTATAAAGGTGAAAAAAGGATATAATATTCAGACAAGCCGGCCCTTAAAGATTTTTGTAACAACACCAAAATTAGAATTGGTAACCTTGGCAGGAAGTGGGGATATAAAAGGCAATGGTAAGTTTACAGGAGCAAGCCAACTTGAAGTAAACATTGCGGGTAGTGGAAATGTTTCCTTAGAGGTAAATACTCCAGAAGTAAAAGCAGATATTGCAGGAAGTGGAGATATTATTTTAGTGGGCGAAACCCGAGATTTATCAGTAGAAATAGCAGGATCCGGAAATTTTGATGGTATGCGCATGATGTCTGAAAATGTAAATATTTCAATAGCAGGTAGCGGAGATGTAAATGTGTTTGCAGATAAAAAACTTGACGTGGACATTGCCGGCATGGGAGATATAAATTATAAAGGGAATGCAGTGGTATCCAAGAGTATAGCAGGATCCGGCAAGATTAGCAAAGTGGATTAATGTGCTTGATAGTGTGAGAAATTGGATGATACCCATTTTGCAAAAAGCACTCATTTCTTTCAATGTAAACTTCATGAAAACAATAGATAGCATGAAGATAATTTTGTAATGTACTCAAAAAAACTATTTTCGGCGTTTCCGGAAAGTTAGCAGGGAATGAAAGAAACTACGATGTCAAAAATTAAGAAGCCAAAACATATAGCGGTAGCAGGTAATATTGGTGCAGGCAAGACTACGCTTACAGAAATGCTGAGCAAACATTATAAATGGATTCCTCAGTTTGAAGATGTAGATCACAATCCATATCTCATGGATTTTTATGAAGACATGCCACGCTGGAGTTTTAACCTACAAATTTATTTTTTAAACAGTAGGCTTACACAGTTGCAAGATATTCAGAATGGTACCGAAACTGTCATACAAGATAGAACCATCTATGAAGATGCAAATATTTTTGCACCAAATCTTCATGATATGGGGTTGATGAGTAAAAGAGATTTTGATAACTACTATAAGTTTTTCCAAACCTTGCAATCCATGATTCAACCACCGGACTTATTGATTTATCTAAAGGCCACAGTGCCAGCCTTAGTGGGTCAGATACAAAAAAGGGGAAGAGAGTATGAAGAAAATATTCGGTTGGATTACTTGAAAAAATTGAATGAATTATACAATCGTTGGATTGAAGGATATAAAGAAGGACCTGTATTGATTATTGATATTGATAAAAATAATTTCCCTGAAAAGGAAGAAGATTTTGGTGAGATATTACACAAAATAGATAGCACACTTTTTGGATTATTTTAATAGGTATATTTCTTGAGGATATTTTGTTCAGCACAAAGATTTTTGTAAGGATAATTAAGAAAGGTTAAAGACCTAATATCTCTTTTAATAGAACATAAATTGCCATAATAATCACAAAGAAACCGAAGCCTTTTTTGAGTCTGGTGCTGTCAATTTTTTTATTGAGTGCAATACCTGCAAACATACCCGAAATGGCTACTGCGCTTACACTTATCAATAATGTCCAATCGTATTGAATATGTGAAAGGTCACCAAGAAAGCCAATTAGCGCATTCAGCGCAATGATTAATAGCGATGTGGCAATTGCTTTTTTTACTTCTAAATGAAAGGTGAAGATTAATGCAGGTATAATCAAAAAGCCACCACCAGCACCCAGAAATCCTGTTACACATCCAATGCCCATAGCAGTAGATATCAATGAAAATGGTTTTACATGATAAATGGTGCCCGGAGGATCAGATGGCATTGGCGCAAGTATCATTTTTAATGCTGCCGAAAGCATCAGTACAGCAAACACCACCATGATCATTAGACTTTTTGTAACATGTATTTCACCCACAGAAAATAGCTGCTCAGGAATAACATGTAAAACATATCGCCTTATAAGCAACACAGTAATAGAAGCAATACCACTAAATAAACAGGCAGTTTTTACATCTACTAATCCAGATAAATAATTTTTTATAGCACCAGACAAACTGGTAAGCCCAACAATAAATAGTGAATAGCCTGTAGCCTCTACGGGGTTGATGTCAAAAAGATAGACCAACACAGGTATCGTGAGTATGGAACCACCTCCACCTATAAGCCCAAGCGAAAGCCCAATAAGGGATGCAGCTAAATAACCCCAGATGTGCATGTGGATATTTCTTTTGTGTGGTGCATGAGTTTAAAGTGGCAAATATGCAGATTTTACGTGTTAAGAATAATATTAATTACTGCCTACAATTATGGATGTATTCATAAAAGATTGTGATAAATTGTATATGCACTAAATTGTTTCTCAAGTTATGCATTTCATAAATTTTGGTTGTGTAAAATCTAATCTACATCCATTCTTTCAGCCCAACTAATGGCAGCAGGGAGTTCAATGTTTGAAAATTCAATATGTATCACACGCCTTTTTTTATTGTTTGTTGTTCTGCTGGAGCTATGTAAAGTCAATGGTTTCATAAGCATAACACCTCCTTGCTTTACAGAACATGTTGTCTCAATTTCATTTTCCCAATTAATGAACTCAGGTCTATAAATTTTCTTTAGGTGAGAATGTTGAATGACCCTTAACGCACCGTTATGTTTATCCGTATCATCTAAGTGAATTCGAACTGTTGTTATATTTTCTAAAATTTCTATTGGTGGCTGTACTGCAAACTGGTCTTGTTTTCTTGTCCATGGTCCATATTTATCTATGTCAATTTTTTTATCCACTGAAATGGTCAAGTCTTGGTGATATGATACATACCAATTTGATGTTTCTGGTTTATCAAAATAGATACTTTTTACTACAAAGCAATTATCACCTACTATTAGTTTGATGAGGTGCTTCAATTTTTCATTAAAAATTAGATCTCTGGTTTCAGGTATTTCTTTTAAGAATTGCCTAATGGCAAAAAGATCATTTGATTTTCTAAATCTTTCATTAGTACGATCAGTATTATTTATAGCTGATAAAATCTGATTTACTTCTTAAATTGAATAAACTGCTTCCACAATTGAAAAGCCATTTTCTAATAACTCTTGCTTAGATTTTGCTATCTCCAACTTGTTAGTTTAAGTTTAATTACTTCTTCCCAAAAGGATTGACTTTCGTTTGATAAGTAAATGGAATATTGATATAAATACCACCTTTTCCCAGTTTAGTATTACCTTTTAATTGTATATCCAATTCTTTTGATAACAAGGCATGTAGGCTGTTTCTAAATAAATTTTTCATGTCAACCTGCATCGTAGAGGGTACTACAAATTCACTTCTTTTATTGATGTGCATAGTAGTATCCAAAAGGTATTTACCCAGAAATTTATTATCTAAAAATACATCGCAATCAATATGCTTTAAATCAACTCCAAAATTATTTGGATTAAAATAAACCAAGTTCATTTTTATAGTGCTTTTACCAAAACCTAAACTATCTATTTTGAAATCACGCATTTCTCGATATTCAAAAGAATCAGGCTTTTTGCAACTAATAAAAACACATATTGCAACAAATACAATACTAATAATTAAAAGATATTTACTTGCTTGTAGCCTCATTTCATCCCTTTTCTTTAATTGCATTATAATACATCAAACACTGATTTTTTTTGAAAAAAATCAGTGTTTTTATTTTAGATTTTATAAGTAACTCAAATTTGTTTTAGCACTCAGTGATAGCAATGTTTCATACATCAATTTTATTGTATTTTCAATATCCGATTTGTGCAGCATTTCTGCAGGAGTGTGCATATACCTCAATGGTATGGAAATGAGCACAGAGGGGCAGCCATCATTGGCATAAGCAAAGCTATCTGTATCCGTGCCGGTGCTTCTACTTACAGTGCGCCATTGTACAGGAATTTTATTTTTTTCAGCAATTACTTTTACCTGGTTCAGCAATTTGTTGTGCACCGCTGGGCCATAAGCAAGAGAAGGGCCTTTGCCGCAGGCAATATCACCTTCAATAATCTTACTAATCATGGGGGTTTGTGTGTCGTGAGTAACGTCTGTAATGATGGCAATATCTGGTTTTATACGCCTGGCAATCATTTCTGCGCCACGCAGACCAATTTCTTCTTGCACCGCATTTACCACATGTAAACTATAGGGTAGTTTCTTTTTATTTTCTCTTAACAGGCGGGCCACTTCTGCAATCATAAAACCACCTATTCTGTTGTCAAAAGCACGTCCTACATAATAATCATAAGCCATTATTTCAAAGCCTTGATCATACGTGACTACAGCCCCAATATGTACACCCAGGGCCTCTGTTTCCTTTCTTGTTCTGCCGCCACAATCCAAAAATAAATTATCAACCTTTGGTTGCGGTTCTTTCATTTCAGGATTGGACAATCGGGTATGAATAGCAGGCCAGCCAAATACCGCTTTTACTGGACCTTTTTCCCCATGTATAATCACTCTTTTTGCAGGTGCCACCTGGTGATCTACACCGCCATTTCTTTTTAAATAAATCAGGCCTTGGTCATTGATATAATTTACAAACCAGCTGATTTCATCTGCATGTGCTTCTATTACCACTTTAAATGCTGCATCCGGATTTTGTACTGCCACGGCTGTGCCGTAAGGGTCAGTATATTGGGTATCCGTATATTGCTTGATATAATCTAACCAAAGCCTTTGTCCACTTACTTCAAAGCCTGTGGGGGAAGCATTGTTGATATAACTTGTAAGAAACTGAATGGAACTGTCAGTAAGCAGTGATTTTGAATTACTTTTCTTTGTTTTTGCCATTAAATCATTTTTTGAAAATTAAAAATCCTATCATATCACAGGCTGCTTTAATAATAAGCATCCCGTCAATTTTTAGTAGATAATAAAAGATAGATTTGTGTTGTAAAAGTGATACAGAAATCCAGAATATCAAACAGGAGGGAATGATTGCTATTATTGACGTCCAGAAATGGGGTTGATAGATATCGGTGTAAAAAAAATCCAATAGCCCATTGATCAATATCAATGGTATGATGATGTAAGCCAGTGTTCTATTCTTGCCCAAGCGTACAACAAATGTCTTTACATTTTTATTGTAGTCATCCTTGTAATCTTTAATATCAAAAAGAATACAAAGGAGACTGATGAAAACAAAATTTCTTACAAAAAGAAATTGCACCTGATTTGTAAGTTCAAATCGAAAAGTAGAAGATGCCAACTGCTTAAAAAAAATGGGATAAAATGTAACTACACATGCCCATACTAGGCCAATGGCAAATGGTTTAAACCACCCGGTATGTCTGAGGCTTAATTTATGAAGCCCACGCATGGGCAATCCATAATAGAATATGGCACCAGCTATTGGAAATGAAATAATAATATATTGCCAGACTGGAATATTTTCGAGCTGATTTCCGTAGTCAAAAAACAATTTTATACTGGTTAAAACTAAAAGGCTACAAAAAAAATATTGTATAGAAAGAATAATTTTTCGATGCGTATAGTACCATGTTGCTCTCCTGTTGTGTGAGGAGGGTGATGTTTGTTGTATATATGCGGAGGAATAAAAAACAACTGTGGCCAAAAACATTAAACAATAAAATAGTAAATTATTATAACTGTAACCCAGTATAAAGATTGTTTGGATGCATAAAATAACTACACAGAGTGCAATGAAATAATTGCCAAATAAAATTGCGGAAATTATTTTCTTAAGCAAGGTAAATATTTTGGCGAAGAAGCTATTTTTATCGTTCTATCAATACTATTTCCGTGGAGCTTATTGTATCACTTACATTGCCGGCACGATCTCTAAGCACAAATCGAAAAACACAAGAATCATTTCTGCCATCACATACAGGATCTTTTATAAGTGGGTAGTCAGAAGCAGGAGAGTAGGAATACCTCACTAACAACTCTCCTTCGGAGAAATCAACTTCCGGGGCGTCTGGTAATTCATAATAACTTTCTGTACTGCTCGCTGCACAATTTCTTACCAATTTTTGAACATAGAGTGCAGTATCCAAAAATTCATCTAATGGGCCAAAAATATCTCCCTCTTTATCAGTAAATTTCAAGGTAAAAGTTATATTTTCTCCCGGTGACCATGTAGTCAAACTTGTTGATATAAACGCTAACTGTGGTCGTGTAGTAAATTCATCTTTCTTGCAGCTCAGAAGAATAACAGCATAAAACAGGGCAATTGCAATTAATTTAGCACGCATATTTTTTATTATCCATTCAAATGTAAACGTTTCGATTTTGCTTTTATGATAAGGCCCAAAATATTTAACGAAATCTTTTTATCCAATATCACCTTTCAAAAAAAAGCATTGCAAATATATGCATACCAATCTCTGCAAAATATGGTGTATAAGGAATGGTCGAGATTAGTATTTCAGCAGCATCAACCCCATCATATTACTGAAATTCCGTTTCTTCCGGTATCCTTTTTTAAAACCCATACTGTGCAATCCACACCGGGTACAAAGCCTACAATCTTTGAAAGTAGCGGCACTACCGGCACGAATACAAGCAGACATTTTGTTCCCGATATTGACTTGTATGAGCAAAGTTTTACAAAAGGATTTGAATTTTTTTATGGCAAACCACAAAAATGGAATCTGCTCTGTTTATTGCCTTCTTATCTGGAAAGAAATAATTCTTCTTTAGTCTATATGGCAGATGTTTTAATGCGCTTATCGGGGAATGATTTTAATGGATTTTTTTTAGATGATTTTGAACAGCAGATCGGAAGAGCGTCGTGTAGG
>CALAGJ010000135.1 GCA_937892395.1 uncultured Parafilimonas sp. | reverse complement strand
CTAAGTGACTGGAGTTCAGACGTGTGCTCTTCCGATCTTGAATTTATCCATTTATCATACTTTGCACCACTTGGGGCGTATTTATGATGATAATCTGAATAATGTCTTGTATAAACCCGATGCTTAATTCCAGCCATCCAAGCAGATGTAATTCCAATTAATCCTGCCTCAAATAATTGAGCATGCACAATGTTTGGGTTAAGTCTTTTGATTAGCAAATAGGTTTTAAGAATAGCTGTGGGAACATTTTTTTTATCCTTAAAATAAATATGATAAAAAGGGATATTGTGGGCATCACAAAATTGATGTAAGGCGGTTTGTTCTGTTGTATAGAGTGATAAAACAATTAATTGATATTTAGTATTATTTATTCTTCCTAATGCCCATTCAAACTCGTTGGCCTTATCTGTATTACAGAATATATTGAGTATTTTTTTCAAATTTTATTTTATTTTCTAAAATTCTTTTGCTCAATTCCTCAAATTCATCCAATGTAATTTCAGCCTTCATTTCACCCATTGTAATAACTGGATAATATTCCAAGTAATCTATCTTAGCAATCATTGGAACTTTTTCATATGTCTGTACTTTAATTTTCTTTTTAAAAAACAAAAAACTACTAACTTCTTTTTCTTCCCACTTGCCTTCGCCAGATTTAAATTCTACATCAGATACTTTCTCTGTTTTTGTTATTCTTGAACCAATAACTATCATTATTGGAGGTTCTGAATCAAAAGCTATTTTAATAGCTTGAGGAAATTTAACTACTTGTTTTAAATTAGAATTTAAAGCATTATCTTGAAGATATTTACATCTATCTTCATACTTTACATATCGCTGTTCATTTGACCTGTATTCAAGAACCAACTCTGCAGTATTTCTTTCTTGTTTATACTGAGAATGTTCAATAGAAAAATTTCTATTTTCTGCATTGTTATAAAATTTTTTATTATCAATACATGCATTGATAAGTTTTAAAAGTTTTTCCTTGTTTTCCATACTACAAAGTTATAATAAAAAAATTAATTGGCTAAAATTCTTATTCCTACTATTTCAATTTTTCATTGTCTTTATGGCGAGTAGCATCCCTGATATTTTTCTTTTCAAAATTCTTTTGTAAAGCTGCAGTTAGGTTTACGCCTGTTTGATTGGCAAGGCATAGCAATACCCAGAGAACATCAGCCATTTCATCCGATAGATTTTTTGACTCGTCAGACTTTTTGAAGGATTGCTCTCCATACTGCCTTACTATTATTCGAGCAAGCTCTCCGGTTTCTTCCATCAAAATACCCAGGTTTGTAAGTTCATTAAAATAACGTACCCCTGTCGTTTGTATCCATTCATCTACCTGCTCTTGAGCTTGGCTTATTGTAATATCCATGAAGCAATAATAAGGCAATAAAAAAGATATAGATTTGGATGAAGAGCTGGTCTTGGATTTCGATGATAAAAATAGTTGCTTTTATCTCAGTCCAGCATGTGTATCAGTATGGTTTGCTACTGTTTGTTTGCATTGCATGAGTTGGAATTTTATTGGGTAGTGTGTTCATCAATTCTTTCTTCATCAGCACTTACTTAAACACTCATTACTGCAGTAGCAGATTTTTTATTCATTACTAAACTATTAGCCATGCCTATTGTGCAGCATCTGCTCTAATGCTCAAACATTTGCCGAAGGCTTCATGCAGATTTTATTTCAAGCTCAATTAACCTTGGCACCTGGTTATCAATCAAAAATGCTACTACAGTTTAAGTTTTGCATATTATGGGTAGAAACTATGACTAACTCATATAAAGAAAGGGGGCAACTTTACTTGCCCCCTATCTAATTTTAAACTATTATAGCATTCTATTGCTTCACAGCTTTTATAACATGGCTATATGATGCACTTGTTACTGAAATGCTGTAAGTGCCGGATTGCCATCCAGCTGTTTGAATATGGACAGCGGACTGATTTAGGTTAATGTTTTGATGATACACAATATTGCCCTGCATATTTTTTATGATAATATCAGCGGTACCAACAAGTCCTTTAGGAATTTTTAAATCAAATTGATCTTTAAATGGATTAGGTACCACTTGCAATGCCTGCATAGTTTTACTGAGCTGAATGAGTGGACTGCTGCCATTAGATAGTGCTTTATTTCCTCCATGTATATAAAATGAGGAAAGCTTATCTGTTGTAAAATCAATAAAATAAAAATCATCATTGAATATACCAACATCATCAGGCTTGATAAATCGGTAGGCAGTATTTGTAAACGAAGCTGCACAAGCATCATCATTTTGGGTAATGCGTAGATCGCTTGGTAATGCCACTCCGCTGCCGGGAGTTTCTTGCAAGCGTTCAATTTCATTTTTGCTCAACAATATCCTTACTGTTATATTTCCTGAAGGCTGATTTTCTGTATTGAAAGTTATGTTGCGATCAGCATATACTCTTCCATTGGCATCAGACCTAAGCATGGTATTTTTATGTATGAATAGATCAGCACTTACATTGCCAAGTGTATTGCCAGCGGCCTTTACAGCACCTATAAGTAGGTTAAATTGATCTGTAAATGGCACAAAGCGTTTAGTATTATCATTGTCAGTAAATTTACTGATTGAATATTGATTTCCTGCGGTACAAGAATTGGCTGCTCCGGTTGAACCTGTCATATCCATAATACACATATCCATATTCAAATACGAAAATTGATTGGCACTAAATATTTGCATATAATACGTACTTCCTTTGCGCAGCAAATAGGAATAAACATCTACATAGTTTTGACCTCGCGGTGGAAAAATATAACCACAATCCACCTTATTGCCTTCTGTACAAGGGCCATTATAAATGTTGATATAAAAGCCGGGTTTAGAATGCTTATTGGCAAAATCATCATATTGAATTTTACTGAATCTGAAAAGTGAGAGGTCTGATGTGGCTGTAAATTTTATCCAAACTTCATCATCATCACTTCCTGTAAATATACCACACTGTGATCCTGAAAGTTCATTGCCCAAATTGGCTCCTTTTGTAGTTATGGCTACAGGTGTACAATTTTTGCTGAATGGTTGTGTAGCTATTTCTAATGCATGGCTACAATCATCATTTACTGGTGCAGGAACTAAGCATTCAATACCCATTTGATAAGAAGATGGAAAGCCAGGTGCTGCTTTTGCTTTGTCCATTATGAGGTATTCTTTTCCGGCTTGTAATGGTCCGAAAGTAAATTTAATTTCACCATTTGTACTGCCAATACAATTCCAATCATTTGGCCCAGCACCCAATGCCGCATCTTTATATAAAAATGCCATAGTTTGCCCTGTGTTTACGGAGTAGCAATTTAATTTATACATACCACTAACAGAAGGCGTGAATCGATGAAAAAATTCTCTACTATAATATTCATCAGCACAGTATTTATTTAGGTATAAACCATCACCTGCTATAAAACTATTGTTATTGAATTTTTGGTCACAGTTTAATACATCAATCGTATTTATATCATAGGCAGTAGTAAAGCGCTCCATTGTCCAATCTGATTTTCCTGCCTTACTTACAGAGCGCACAAATAAGTAATATTTTTTCTTTGCTTCCAATGGGGTTAGCCGGGTATAATTTAAAGCAGTACGTTCAAAATTTTGCGGTGGTACCGGTCTTTCATTGACTGAGTATTCATATACAACACTATCTTCTTTCTTCCAAGATGCATCTACAAAACTTGTGTTTTCATTAAAAACTTTCAAACCCTGTGGGGGAAAGGTTACAACTTCTTTGATTTCCACAACATCTAAATATAAATAAGTTGTTAGGTTTTTTGTGGTAATGTGGAAACCCAGATTAAATGCTGCATTTTCGGTGGCAGTATAATTGATTTGGGCCTTTTCATAAATAGCTGAGGTTACATTTTTTTCCCATATTATTTTTGTTTGATTGATAGATTTATTGCCCTTGCCAATAGTTACATCTAATTTGTTTGGTAAGGTTGATTGATTTTTATAATAGAAAGAAATACTATATTTTTTTCCTGCGGAAAAATTGAAAGAAGGACTGATTAACCAGCCATCCAAAGGAGCATTTCCAGAGCTATAATCAAAATACATACAGTAGCTGCCTTCATACTGATTGCCAAATCCGGGGTCTGCAAAAAGGCTTTTCCAAATACCAGATTTTTTTTCTATACTCCAGCCCACAGGCGGCTTTGGTTCTATACTGGATTCAAAATCTTCCGCTAATACTACTTGTGCATTTAGTGTGTGAACAGAAAAGTTTAATCCAAGTAAAAGAATCATACAAGCAATCATGCTTTGATGTAAAGTTTGTTTCATTTTGTGCGAATTTTTTTACAAACCTAAAGCTTTTATATAAAGAATACGGCATTCACACCATCAATTTAATTGAAGCCATAATGCTTAGAACACAACATTGAAATACACAAACCCCAAAGCAAAAATTTTACAATCTATGCATTAACAAAAATGAGGAAATGTCTACATCATTACTTTTCGTATAATAGCACAAATCCATATTTCTGTATAGATACATTGGAAGTATATAAAGCATCCATATCGCTCATACCTCCATTTTCAAGTGCAATATGCCATTCCCCTTCGGGTAATGAAATTTGCTGATTTTGATTGCTACCATTAAACCCTACAAATATTTTTTTCCAATTATCGCCGGGCACATCACTCAGGGTATAAGCTACTGTTTGTGCCGGAGTATTTTCAATAAATAATAAATGCTTCGCAATGGCTTCACTAGTGGTAAGCCTAAAGGATGGATGCTGCTTGCGCAAATAAATAAGATAAGCTACCTTATCCACTACATCCATATTATCGGTTTTTAAATTCCAGTCTATTGCATTGATACTGTCTGGTGACTTGAAAGAATTCTCTACACCTTGCTTTGTGCGCAAAAACTCTGAACCTGCAGTAAAAAAAGGTATACCTTGTGAAGTAAGTACAATAGCAAAAGCCAACTCCTGCATGCGTTTTCTATCTGCCTCATCATATTGCGCAGCAGAAATGGCTAACTTATCCCACAAGATATGATTATCATGACACTCGCAGTAGGTAATGATTTGAAGTGGATTTGAAGCATAACCATGTTGCTTTACTTGTGGATGATTACAAGATGCAATAATACCAAAACGAATAGCATCTTCCACACCTTTCTTACCACTAATGAATCCCGGGTCGTATTGATCAAATACACTGCCTTTGATTGCATTTCTGGCATCATCACTAAATACTGCTATACCATTGAGTTGATTCACATTATTTTTTACAGCACGCCGCTCCTCGGCAAGTGGGCTGCTGCCTGCTGTCCAGCCTTCACCATACAATAAAATACCGGGATGAATTTTTCTTAGTGCTGACGCAATGAGGTTCATCGTTTCAATATCATGAATACCCATTAAATCAAAACGAAATCCATCCACATGATATTCCTTTACCCAGTAGCAAAGACTTTCAATAAGGAAGCGGCGCATCATGGGTCGTTCACTGGCAGTTTCATTATTACATCCACTCGCATTACTAAAACTTCCATCTGCATTTTGTCTGTAATAATATCCAGGAGCTAATTGATTAAAATTGGAATGTTCAGTAAACATGGTATGGTTATACACCACATCCATAACTACCTGCATGCCATTGCTGTGGAATGTTTTTATCAGCTCTTTAAATTCTTTAATTCTTACCGTGCCATCCGCTGCATTAGTACTGTAGGAGCCTTCGGGTGTGTTATAATTCAATGGGTCATAACCCCAGTTGTATTGTGGCAATGTCAATCTCGTTTCATCAACCGTACTATAATCAAAGCAGGGCAATAAATGTACATGACTTATACCTAATGATTTAATATGGTCTAAGCCCGTAGAAAGACCATCTTTATTGACAGTGCCTGATTCTGTAAGTGATACAAATTTTCCTTTGTTGTGCATACCACTTTCGGCATGTATGCTTGCATCTCTTATATGAAGCTCATAGATAACAGTAGCTTCGTGTTGAATGCTTTTATGGCTTGCTGCATCTACATCCCAATCAACAGGGTTTGTTTTATTAAGATCTATAATTTGAGCACGCTTACCATTTGTGCCCACTGCTTTGCAATAAGGGTCGGGAACTGTGTCACTCCACTTATTATTTATTTTAACCGTAAAAGCATAAAATTTTCCTCCTAAATTTCCATCTGAAAGATAAAGCCAGGTGCCGGAAATATCCTGCTTCATTTTACAAATTTTTTCAGGATGTCCATATAGTCCATCGCTGTAAATAAGTAAATGTGCCTCCTGTGCAGTGGGGCTCCAAATGCGAAATTGTGCATTGGTTGAACTATAGGTTAGGCCAAGATCATTGCCGGTGTATTCAGGCCATTGCATATATTCATTTTGCTGTGCGTGTAGCATGCTTTGTTGAAAACTTAATACCATAAGGAGCAGAGATAACTGTTTCATTCAAATTATGTTTGCAAGGAAATATTTTTTTATACACTTTCTGAGTAAAAGACCTTTGCAAACCTTTTAAAAGAAAATGAATATGCCAATTGGAAATACTTCTGAGCAAATATGGAAAAAAATTACATGGTATTGTCAATACCAAGAAAGATGTCATACAGAGGTAACTCAAAAATTAAAACTGATTGGTGTATGGCAAAAAGAGCAGGATGCCATATTATGTAAATTGATAGAAGAAAATTATATCAATGAAGAAAGGTTTGCCATACAATATGCTGGTGGAAAATTTCGCATGAAACAATGGGGCAAAACAAAAATAAAATATGCGTTAACACAGAAAGGAATAAGTGTATATAATATCAAAAAAGCTTTACAGTCCATTCCTGAAGATGCTTATGAAGCCACGCTACTACAATTAGCACAAAAGAAATGGAAGGAACAAAAAGGTACTGTCATTGTCCGAAAAAGAAATTGTTATAACTATTTGCAACAGCGTGGATATGAAAGCCAGTATATCACAAATGTTTTAAAGATTCTTGAGCAATAAAGTAAAACAAACACCGGGAAGGTCTTAATAGGCATTAATCCTTATAAACAGTATTATAGTTTTAATTGCGACCCTCGGTGTTGTTTTTCCCCTTATCAAGCATGCATGGCGTTAATTATTTTGTACGGTATTCCAAGTTTTGTACGGCACTTTATTACGGCAGGGCTTTAAAGGTATTCAGGTTTTGGTTAAACAACGACTAACTCATATATTAATACTTATCGCAAAGGCTGCAGGGTATATAATGTTATCCAATTTAGTACAACGGTTAAAGTAAGTTAGACTTGTGCCAATTTTTATTTCAAAAGATTATAATTCTTAGCAAAAAATACAATATCTCAAACTCGTAAATAATTCCGATGATTATTATCATAATATTTAATTACTTTGCATTTTTCGGTAAATACGTTTAATTACATATTTTATGAAACATTCAAACACCCTCAAGAGTTTGTTCCTCTATGGAATGTTAATGCTTTTTACCTCACAGGCAAACGCACAAAATGCATGTAGCAATACAATTTTTAACCCCAAAGCAGATCTTACTGAGAGGACATTTCTAGAGTCAGATATAAAGTATAAATTAAATATTTCATACAGGAAAAAAGGAAATCTACCAGTTGCCCCCGATGTTCAATTCCAAAATGATTGCGGTACAAGTATAACATGTAATACATCGGGTGCTGATTTGAGATATGACATGTACTATCCCCAAAGTCACAATTATAATCAATGTCCGTTACCAGTGTTTATATTATGTCATTCTGGTGGTTTTTCTGATTGCTCCTCAAAAGGAACTGATTATTATAAAAATTTTTGTATAGAATATGCACGCCGTGGTTTTGTAGCAATAAATTTAGAATACAGAAGAGGCGTAGATGTATCGGAAAATCAAAGTAACTTAAAATTTTTATCTGCAAGCCAATTGCTTGGTCTTTATCGTGCAGTACAGGACTTGCGTGGAGCCATGCGTAGCGTGATAGCCAGAGAATATGATAATAGCTTTCCTGATATAAAAATTGATGTGAATAATATTTTTATTGGAGGGGAAGGCACAACAGTAATGAATACAGCTTACTACACTCAGGAAATGTTTAATGAGATAGCTCCAGGTATTCAAAATTCATTAGGCAGTTTGGATGAAGATTATTATTATGGTTCAAAATTTATTCCTGTAAATGTAAAAGCAGTTATGAATTTATCAGGTGGAGTATATGTTCCTTTAGATAAAAGTTTTACCCATTACTTTTATGACAATAAAAACAGAACAGCGCCACTTATTTCATTTCATGGAGCTTTAGACAATATTATTCCGATCAATGAAGAAAAGATTTATTTTATGGATTCGCCTTTTAATTATCAGTCCTATTGCGTAAAGAATCCATTTCAACTATCCAATGCAAATGGAAAAGAGGCTGACTTGTTGAATATAGGTTCTAAGCGTATTTATGAATTCTTTAAGAACAATTTGGACATATCTACAGAGTTGTATGTTGATTGTAAAATGAATCATAATATCTCTAACTATTCAGGCTTTGGCACAGGTATTACAAATATTGATTCTGTGCAAAACTATATTGTTGGCAGATCGGCAACTTTCTTCCAAGCAGTTGTAAATAAATCTGTAAAAAATCTTAAGGATTCCAAATTTGTTGATTGCGAAAATTATCGAAATGGATCTTCAAATGCAGATAATAATAATAACTGCAAACAACTTGATAAGTGTGAAAATTTAAAAGAAACTAATAGCAAATATTGGGAGCAAGAGCCTATTCAGGACAAACAAATATTATTTACTTCAAGTTTCATACGTAAAATACTAAGTATAAAAATGAAAAATATTGGAGCAGCACGTGCAGATCTATATTCATTTAGCGGACAGATGATAAAAAACTTAACGAGTGAAAACGGTTTTATTACCATTGACTTTAATGAAATGAAACCGGGTGTATATATGATACGTATTGTACAAGGTGGAAATGTTCAAACTGAAAAAATTATAGTTCAATAGCAAAATACTATTATAAAAAACCCCGCATTTGCGGGGTTTTTTTATATTTATTTTTGAATTAATCTTTTATTTCGATGGATTCCATATAGACAAATCCCGAGCAGTCATTTTCTCTAATTCAGCTATATCAGCTTTAAAAACATCCCATAGCCAAATTCTATCTTCATTTGAAATCTTTGGTACATCTTTTACACGCCACCTATTTTTGAATATATTTTTAATACTCTTTGGTATTCGTTTGGCTATGAATCTTGTACCCTGAACACCTATCAATTTATTACTAACCCTATTTGCCTTTCTGTCGAAATAGAAATTCGCAATTTCCTTGTTTGGTATAATGAAATCAGTATCTACACCAATATGTTCAAAAAGGGATTTGATAGTTGCATCAAAGTCATTTTTAAGATCTTCCATAAAAAGAACTTTAATTTGATCGGGGTTGAATCTTTTTTGCCAATTTTTTATGGTTTGCGCATACATACCTGCCTGTAAATAAGTGCGCAATCTGCTTTCTCCTTCATCAAAATTACCAATACTATTTAACCAGGTTGTACTTCCAATATCGCCTTCGAGGTTTGTATCAGGCATTTGTTTTAAATTCATCTCCATGGCGGATCTAAAACCAGCCTTTTCAACACCCATTCCTCTTTGCATTAGCCAACTGCTAAATGCCCTATCCATTGGATTGCGAAAGCACAATATTATTTTGGCATTTGGGTAATGCAATTTGATACGATCCGCAGTAAAAGTCAGGAAAGAATATACTGGAGTAGCCTCACCAATTGCTTTTGCATTGCCAGCTTCCTCAAAATATTTTTCATAGAAATCCATTCCCTTGGAATAATCTCTACTAAAAAAAAGTGTCTCTTTTACTTTGCTGGTGTACACATCTGGGTGTTGACCAAGATAATAATGCAAAGAGGTGCTGGCACATTTTGGGGGACCAATAATGAAAAAATTTGGATGCATATATTTTTTTTAAGAAATGCGGTGCAAAAGAAAGTGATTTTGCTTGAAAAATCACCCTAAAATCCACAAATTCAAACTGGGGAATATTATTTATTCATTGCTTTCCACAATAGATCTTTCAATTCAAAAAGATTTTTCTGTTGTACTGCTGATATAAAAATACTGGGCACATCTTTGGGCAATTCATTATGTATTGCTGATTTTAATTCATCATCAAGCATGTCTGACTTGCTAATGGCTATCAAAAAATCTTTATGTAATAAATCAGGGTTATACGCCTTTAGCTCATCTATCAAAACCTCAAACTCTTTTCTATGATCTGCACTATCAGCAGGAATCACAAATAGTAGAACGCTGTTTCGCTCTATATGTCTTAGGAACCGATGACCCAAGCCTTTTCCTTCAGCAGCCCCTTCGATAATACCGGGTAAATCTGCCATACAAAATGACTGATTATCTCTATAAGAAACCATACCCAATTGTGGTACTAATGTAGTAAATGCATAATCTGCAATTTTTGGCTTGGCCGCAGACAATACGGAAAGTAAGGTGCTTTTGCCTGCATTAGGAAAACCAACCAATCCTACATCTGCCAGCACCTTTAGTTCAATTAACTTCCAACCTTCATTGCCTGATTCTCCCGGCTGGGCATGTTCAGGAGCTTGTTTGGTGGCAGTTGCAAAAAAAGCATTACCCATACCTCCTCTCCCACCTTTTTGAAGGACTATTTCCTGACCATCTTCCAATATTTCAGCTTCTTGTTCGCCTGTTTCTTCATCTCTGGCAATTGTGCCTAATGGCACTTCAATAATAATATCTTTACCATCTTTTCCCGTACTATTATTCTTTGAGCCTCCTTCACCATGTTCAGCTATTACATTCTTATAATATCTCAAATGAAGCAATGTCCATAATTGGCTATTTCCTCTTAGAATAATATGCCCTCCTCTTCCACCATTGCCACCATCTGGACCACCATTTGGATTAAACTTCATACGTAGGAAATGTCTACATCCCGCACCACCATTGCCACTCTTGCAAAACACCCGTATATAATCAATAAAATTTGATTTCTCCATAAGTCGGTAAAGATATGCCAGTAAGAAGTGCAACCCTAAGCCCACACACTCAGATTTTCTTATTGCAATTCATTTTATTTACCAAATGCAGTATTAATGGGGCCTTAAGAACAAATCATGATACTAAAAAATGCATCAACTCTTCTGAAACTGCAAGAAAAAAAAAGTTAATTAGTGTTCTGAATTGAACGCCAAAATAGAGGAACAATCTTGGTAGTCTGTATTTCAAATTTTATACTAATCGGATGTATCAAAGATTCCAAAAAATAGCAACCAAATGAATTATAGGTTTTGAATCATTTCAAACACTACATTTATCCCAAAAAGCAAAATGAAAAAGTTTGTAGTAGTACCCTTTCTTCTCGCAGTCATATTTATTTCAGTGGCGGCTATTCAGCCAAATGCAACTTATAAAAATTTGCAAGTGCTTCCACAAAATATTAGTGACGACAGTTTAGATATGTACATGGATATGTTTAGCGATGGACTTGGTGTTAACTGTGAATTCTGTCACGTAAAAATTGATGACAATAACTGGGATATGGCAACTGACGAAAAGGAAGAAAAACAAGTAGCCAGGCACATGCTACGCATGATGTTTGACATTAATAAAAACTATTTTAGTTTTGAGGATGAATCAGAAAATAAGCCGTTGGTAGTAACATGTAATACTTGCCACAAAGGTGAGCCACATATAGAAGACCAAAAATCAGGAAAACACTAACGAGATACTGAATCTTTGTTTACAATTTCTACTTTTACACTTGTAGTGCCGGCATTATAAAAATCTAATTTTCTTGCAGCAGCCTGTGTCAAATCAAGTATGCGCCCTTTCTTATGCATGGATGGTGCCATACGATCGTTTACTTTTACGTAAACAACCTTCCCATTGCGTGTATTGGTAACTTTTACCCAAGTGTTTAAACGGAATGTATTGCTGGCGGCAGTCATGCCTGAATTTCTAAAAATTTCTCCGGTAGCTGTTTTACGGCCATCAAATTTGGAAGCATAAAAACTGGCCATTCCCTTATAAAAATCTCCAGTACCTGAATAAGTTGCTTCTGAATCTTTTTCTTTTTTCTTGTCTGAAAGTTCAAATTCTGCATTCTGTTTAGATACCAAAGAATCAATTTTTGTTGAATCTAAAAAAATTATTGAATCTTTTAAAGGAACTAAAGTTGTATCAGAAAAATTTGAATTATTTGATAATTCAGGTAAAACCTGTTTGGCCACCGGAACAAAAGACAATAATAAAAAGCTCACTATAAAAATAAATAACTTTTTCATTTTCAATTATTTATTAGTTTTTAATTTAAAAAAATGTCAGCCATATTTTAGCATTTTGTGTTTAACTGACAACTCGTTTTCAAGGTTGCCGCTTATTACTCAATAATAATGCCAAAAGAATTTTATACTTTAATTTTAACCAAGATTCCTTTTTAGTTTAAATTTTATTTTAATGTTTCAAATCAGTTCAATATATCTTTGCAACGGCCGTAAAAAATGATGGGCCAAAAGTTCCCGGGGTGCGTCAATATTATTGAAGCTGAGATTATACCCGTAGAACCTGAACAGGATAATACCTGCGAAGGGAAGGCGCTGTATCACTGCACTTTTATCGCAAAGTCCTGTTCCATCCTATATACATACGATGAAACAGAAATTTTTAATCGCAACATTTCTCTTGATTTCTTTCCTGAATTCTGCACAGGATAGAACGGTTTTTATCTTTACAAATGAAACAGGATTACCCATACCCGGAGTATCGGTAGTTGTAGAACTAAGTAACCGGATAACGGAAGCAACCCAAACAAACGCTGATGGAAGCATTGAGTTAACTAAGATCCCGCCAGGTAGCCTGTGTATGCTACATGCCTCGCATATCAATATGAAGCAATTGGATACCAGTGTGGTTATACAGCAATCTGTTTATACTTTTCAACTTCAAGAAGCAGATTTGTTTTTAGAAACATTAGAAATAAAAGCTGTAAGACCATCTGATAAGAGCCCATTTGTAAAAACAACACTCAATCGAACAAACCTTGAAAAGCTAAATCTGGGTACTGATATTCCTTTTGTTTTAAATCAAACGCCTTCTGTAACAATCAATTCAGATGCGGGTAATGGTGTTGGTTATACAGCAATCAGAATAAGAGGAACTGATGCCACCAGAATAAACTTTACACTTAATGGTGTGCCCTACAATGATGCCGAAAGCCAAGGTACATTTCTTGTAAACATACCAGATATCATCTCTTCAACTTCATCCTTACAAATTCAGCGAGGTGTTGGAGCATCTACCAATGGATCAGGTGCATTTGGTGCAACCATAAACTTAGCAACAAATGAATTCAATGAACAAGGATATATTGCTTTGAACAATAGCATAGGTTCTTTCAACACTTATAAAAATACACTTCTTGCATCAACTGGTCTGTTAGACAGCCAGTTTACAGTAGATGCAAGACTGAGCCGTATATCCAGTAATGGTTATGTAGATCGAGCAAGATCAGATTTATATGCCTGGTATATATCCGGTGCTTGGATAAGAAAGAACTCATCTCTTAGACTCAATGTATTTTCAGGTAATGAGGAAACATATCAGTCGTGGTATGGTGTACTGAAAACTGTACTTGACACAAACCGAACTTTTAATCCGGCAGGTACCGATAAGCCCGGTGAACCATACGAAGATCAAACAGATAATTATAAACAAACCCACTACCAATTATTTTTCAATCAACGAGTTACAGATAAGATATCTATACAATTCACAGGTTTTCTTACCCGTGGCAAAGGTTACTACAATGAATATAAAACAAATAGAAAACTAAAAGACTACGGTATTGAGCCACCTGTTATTGGTGCAGATACCATCTTTAAATCGGATTTGATTCGGCAACTATGGTTAGACAATTATTTCTTCGGAAATGTTTTTACAATTCAATATAACACAAGCAAAACCAATTATACTGCAGGTGGCAGTTGGAGTAGATATAATGGTGAGCATTTTGGACTTGTAAAATGGGTGGATGTTTTACCAGAAATTTCAAAACAAGAATATTACAGATATCCGGCTTTTAAGAATGATGCGAATGTGTATATAAGGGCACTACACAATTTGTCAAATCATTGGATAATTTTTGGAGATTTACAATATCGAACTGTTAAGCACCAGATGGATGGATTTAGAGATAATGGTGAATTATTTATCAATAGAAAGTTTGACTTCATTAATCCGAAAGCAGGTGTTCGATATACAAAGAATGGATGGTCAGTATTTGGCAGTTATGCTTTGGCTGGTAAAGAACCTAATAGAGATGATTTTGAGGCAGGATTGACACAGCAACCAAATGCAGAATATCTTCATGATATTGAATTTGGGGTTGATAAGCATAGTAGTATTTGGAGCTCTGCCATCAATTTTTATGCAATGCTTTATAAAGATCAATTGGTACAAACAGGAAGAATCAATGATGTAGGAGCCTACACCCGCATCAATGTACCAAAGAGTTATCGCATAGGCATGGAATGGCAGGGTGCTTTGCGCATGAACGCATGGATAAATGCATCAGCAAATGTTACACTTAGTGCCAATAAAATAAAATCTTTTACAGAATATGCAGATAGCTATGATGTAAACTTTGAATACATTGAGCAAAAAGCCATTGCGCATAGCAATACCGCTATTTCTTTTTCTCCATCCTTCATTGCCGCAGGCACCATTAATTTTCTTCCATTAAAAAATACTGAGTTAAGTATTTTAAGCAAGTATGTGGGTAAGCAATATTTAGATAATACAGAAAATGAAGAACGCAGTTTGGACGCCTATTTTATAAATGATTTGCGTTTTACACTTGACCTATTTACAAAAAAATGGAAGGGCAGTAAATTAATTGTACAAGCTAATAATGTATTCAATGTAATGTATGAACCCAATGGATATGTGTACGCTTATTTATATGATGGGGCTATAACAAATGAGAATTATTACTACCCTATGGCGGGCATCAATTATATGGTAGCATTAAATATAAGGTTAGGCAAATAAGTGTCTAACCTCCACCAATCATATCCATACCGCCACTGCCATCAGCTTTGTTACTCTTACGTTTGAAAAGAGAAGTATCAAACTTTCCAAATCGGTAGCTGAAATTAATCCGTAGTACTTGAGGGTCTCTGCGTCTGAAATTATTTTGCTCTATAAAGATGCTTTCGGCAAAGCTGGCTTGCACCATAGTTCTAAACACATCATTCATACTGGCGGTGATGGATGCTGTGTTTCCATTTTTAAAAGTCCAATCTTTTTTTATTGCCATATCAACACCATATCTTGGTTTTATGAAACCTTGAGCAGTACCTAAATTTCCACCACCCCACATGCCACCACCCATGCCGCCACCGCCTCTACCACCACCGCTGGAGCCGCCGCTTCCGCTGCTTACAGGCAGCACAGTGCGGGCATTATACTCACCAGACAGTTGTATGCTATATCCTTTCTTGAGCTTAAAATTATTATTCATTTTGGCAAACCAACTCACCAAATCATTTGTAAACCCTTGATCCAAATTGTCGCCATTAATTACACTATTGAAAAGATTAAAACTTGTGGTCATATCCCAAATTTTGAGCAGTGTAATTTTGTTGGTGAGCTCCAATCCATAGCTATTACTACTATTTGCATTGGCGTAACTATTGAAAATAACACTATCCAATAAATCGGGGGTACCTCCATTCAAATCTTTATATTGATATCGGGTTATGAGGTTTGTACTATGCTTGTACCATGCTGTAATCAAAAAATTAGCTCCCTTTTTATAAGCGTTATTATAAGACAACTCATAACTGCCAGTAAATTCAGGTTTTAATCCGGGATTGCCTACACTTGGATTTTGAGGATCGCTGAAATCAAAGAATGGGATGAGTTGAAAAAAGTTTGGCCTATTTACCCTGCGGCTATAATTCAACTGTAAGTCTTGCTTATCATCAAGCTTATGCGTGATAAATAAACTGGGAAATAAACTCACAGGAAATTTTACTTCAAAAGAAGAATCTCGATTCAACTCTGTGCCAGCATAATCTGAGCTCTCAATCCTAAATCCACCCTGATAATTCCACTTCTTTCCCTGTACAATATAATTTACATAAGCAGCATAGACTTGATCTGTAAATTGATATTGGGTACTGATAAACGGAAGCTCCACAAACTCATTTTTTATTGCATCAAAGAAACTTTGTGTATTGTTGTTTTTGAAAAAACGTACTGCAGTTCTCAACCCTGTTTCCAATTTTTGTTTGTCCGTAATTTTTGATTCAAAGTCTGTTTGCACGGTTAAGAACCTGTTATAGCCCTCGCCTTTTATTTGTTGTTGAAATGGTTTTCCCTTCGGGGAATTATCGGCATTGAAGGTAAAAGTATTGATATTATTGGTACTGCTGTTATCATTGGCAGTATAGTTTACATCTGCTGTTAGACTTGTACCTTCTTTGGAGAAATTATGCTTATAACTCAAGTTACCACCAAGGTTTTGAAAATTAAATCTATTTTGGTTATCCGCATTACTATAAGAAAGAAATAGGTTGTCAAATGTAGAGTCCACTCTTTGCTCCTGGGTATTATCAAACTTTCCTTTTGTAAAACTTCCACCTACTGTTATCGTGTTTCTGTTGTCCACAAAAAAATCAAACCCGGATCTTACAAAGGCAAAATATCCTGTATTTACTCCTTCCCCATTTTGATAGATTTGTGATGATGGAATGGTCAAATTTGTTCGGTCCGAATTGAACCAATTCAGGCTTTTGCGCTGATTATAGAATGTGTTGATGAAGAAATTTATTTTATTCTGACGCCAGTTAAAATCCCCACCCATATTCATACGTAGTCGGCTATCTAATCCTGCTCTTATGCCACCATTGTATCCGGATTTTTTATTTTTTTTAAGGACAATATTTAGTATGCCCGCATTTCCACCACTGGCATCATATTTTGCAGATGGATTTGTAATTAATTCTACTTTATCAATAATATCAGCAGGTATTTGATTGAGGCTGAGGGTGGTGGGTCTGCCGTCTATAAACAATTGCGGGGCAGCATTTCGCAGCGTCACATTCCCATCTATATCTACATTGAGATTGGGTATTTGCTTCATTACCTCTGTAGCTGTTTGCCCCTGACTCACAATATTTTTATCAACATTAAAAATTTTTCTGTCCACTCCCATTTCGAAGAATGGTTTACTACTCGTTACAGTTACTTCTGCCAAAGTACCGGATGCAGTTTTCAATTTAAAATTTCCAAGGTCTTTATCAACTGCAGAAAGCATTTGCTGCATACGATCTGAACCATTACCTATAGAGCCTTGCATTTTGGGCATATCAAACTTCACCAAAAAAGTATCCGTTTCATAACCTACCGCAGAAGATATCAATTGAAAGCTACCCATAATGGGCAATCCTTCAAAACTAAAATCTCCTTTTGCAGTAGTTATTAAGGTACCATATACAAAGGGTTTCATTTTCCTTGTTACTGTATCCATTTTATTCCCTTTCAATATTACAGTGGCACCATCCACACCCTTGCCAGATATGGAATCTATAAACTTACCATATAAATGACCAATATTCATTTGCCCGCCACCAGGAGGGCCACCACCAAATTGTGCTTGAGCAAAAATGGAAACACAAAAAAAAGGAACTAAAAATAATTTTGATTTCAAAATGAAAATTTTTACAAAAGAAAGTAATCGGATTTTAAAACTACTTTCTTTTATCTGAGTGATTAATAGCCCAAATCAACAACCCTGCGTAAGTATTGTTTATTTTGAATAATCCACGTAACCTCATAGCGATTTTTTCCTTCGCCATTCAGCATATAAATGTATAGGTACTGCTTATCCAAGGAATGATATACCCTGCAGTAGCTTTTTAATTTACCTTTCTCTTCATAACTCAATACAGGCTCATACAACTCAGTAAAAGCTAAAGCAGGTATTCGTATAGTGTCATTACCAATAATAGCAGTAACGGATTCAATTTTTTTCGTAGGTTTCTTTGTGCCACTTCCCCAAAAGCCTTTGTTATCAATTTTTACCAAATACTTTTCATCATAATAAAGAAACTTGTGACCAATGGAATCAAACGCTGTGGTTGTAATGGATATCTGCAATGAATCTTTCAAAAAACTGATAGACTTGTCGTCACTATAATAAATGGGAATTTCCGGAAGCTTAAGTGCATTAAGACTTTCGCTAATGCCCCCAATAGAAAATGTAGCCATATCTGCCCTTAGTTTAGTATCCAAAATTTTTAAAAAACCCTCCCGCTTTGATCTATAGTCTGGTATATCATCCTGCGCAAATATGTTGGTATGTGCCAATAGCAGCATGGCAATTACAATTAAGTTCCCATTTTTCATTTTATGGTATTGATAGATTTTCTGCAATTTAATGGGATAATAAATTTTTTATACTAACATTACTTTATTTAACTTTTATAATCCTTCGCATTTCAGAAAGTATTTATAGTTTCATGCCTGCTCTTATGGCCTGTAGTTTCTGTTCATGCTCATCTCTGTACAACATATTCATCGTTTCAAATGGAATAATTCTACCGTCTTTATGCACTATATGTACACAACTTTTTTTGATGGCCCTTACATCAAAGTCCCATGCATCAATAAACCGCATGATGATGATGCGAAAGAGGTTATCATACTTCAACCCCGGTGCATAAATATCAGGAAGACAACACAACAGTTGTTTCATATTATCATCTACCCTATCCACAGAAATACCTGTGCTAAATATTTTGATGAGTTGATCATGTAAGCCTGCATCTTGTTCATACACAATTGTATTTTTTTTAGATTGATCTAGGAGGATGGCAGGATCAATATATCTTGTAAGAGGTATAATTTCTTGGTTGATTTTCAATGCATACCCCATTACCAATGCATCAGGATTGCAGGGCACAGGTACCAGATCATGAGCATTAAAAAGATTGGTTTGTTCCAATATTTTTTGTCTAACTGCTGTTAGCGTTATTCGGTTTTTTGCAGCGTCAAAATCAACATTTCTTCCTGCCACTTGAACAGGTTGAAATGTGATACCTCTTATACAGGGCTGTTTCACTGCAAATTCAATAAGGCTGCCTATTTCATCATCATTGTAGCCTTGCATAACCGTAACCACTAGTGTGGTAGAGAGATTAAACAAATTCAAATGCTCCAGTGCCTTCATTCGTTCTTCCAGTAAATTTTTTCCCCTTAATTTTTCAAGTACTTCTGGCCTCTGAGAATCCCATTGCAGATAGATTTCAAAATCGGGCATATACCCTGCAAGGCGCTTTGTGAATTCCTTATCTTTTGCAATACGTAGCCCATTGGTATTTATCATTAAATGCCTGATAGGCCTTTGCTTGGCTGCATCCAATATTTCAAAAAATTGTGGGTGTATAGTAGGTTCACCACCACTTATTTGTACCACATCCGGACTGCCCTCATTGGCCACAATGATATCCAACATTTTTACTACTTCTTCCAGCGTACGGTGTCGGCCATAATGTGGGCTGCTCATGGCATAGCAAGTAGGACAAGTAAGGTTACACCTGTCCGTTATTTCAATGACAGATACACAGCTATGTTGCTCATGATCTGCACAGAGCCCACAGTCATAAGGACAACCATAATGAGTGGCAGTTTGACTAAAATATGGTGCTTCAGATGCTTTATTATAGTTTCTTGCATTTTTATAATATTCAATATCGTCAGCTATCAGCACTTCAAAAAATCCATGCTCCCTACAGGTTTTTCGCATCCATACTTTATCCTCTTTAAAAATGATTTTTGCATCCACTCGTTGCAAACACTCCGGGCATACACTCAGTGTAAAATCGTAATACGTATAATCTTTAACAGGCATGCTGCAATGATAAGCTTTGGTTTATAAATTCGCTTTGTAGGCACTACTTATCACAGAAATTTTATATTTGGTTTCGGGTTGAGTCTTGGGGTTTGAGGTTTTATTCTTATTCGCCCTTCGGGCAATGATTTTTGCGGAGCAAACCTACAGCATGCTTTTACATATCAGAAGCGGGAAAAGCAACACCATTAGCGCAATCATTTTAAGACAATAATGAACCCCCCTCTCCAAAAGATTTTTACCATAAAAAGCCACAGCAAAACACCCTGCCAACATCCAGAAAGACCTGAATCAAAAAACAACCGAGTCATTTTCAATTTCCATCATGCAATACCTACCCCTACATTTGCAACGCATAAAAAATTGCTTTATGATTAAAAATGTTTCAGTAATAGGTGCAGGCACTATGGGAAATGGCATAGCACATGTATTTGCTCAATATGGTTTTGAAGTGCGGCTGATAGACATCAGCCAAACACAGTTAGAAAAGGCAAAGGCAACCATCTCAAAAAATTTAGACAGACAGGTATCCAAAGCCCTCATTACTACAGCAGATGCAGCAGCCACCCTACAGCGCATACAATTAGATACAGTGTTGGCAAATGGTGTGCAGCAAGCAGACTTGGTAGTGGAAGCTGCTACAGAAAATATAGAACTCAAGCTCTCCATTTTTAAACAAATGGATGCTGCCGCACCGGCTCATGCCATTTTAGCTACCAACACTTCATCCATTTCCATTACAAAAATAGCAGCAGCCACACAGCGGCCACAGCAGGTGATAGGTATGCATTTTATGAACCCTGTACCTGTTATGAAATTGGTAGAAATCATCAATGGATATGCTACCTCAGCCACAGTTACTGACACCATAACAGCACTATCTATGCAGTTGCAAAAAATACCTTGTGTTGTCAATGATTATCCGGGTTTTATTGCCAACAAAGTATTAATGCCCATGATCAATGAGGCTATTTATAGCTTGTATGAAGGCATAGCAGGTGTAGCGGCAATAGATAATATCATGAAATTAGGCATGGCTCATCCGATGGGTCCTTTGCAATTAGCTGATTTTATAGGTTTAGACACCTGTCTCAGCATATTGAATGTGTTATATCAAGGTTATGGCAATCCAAAATATGCGCCCTGCCCACTTCTTGTCAATATGGTAACGGCAGGAAAATTAGGCGCCAAATCTGGTGAAGGTTTTTATACTTATACACCAGGGTCAAAAGAATTGGTTGTAAGCACATCATTCGATAAATAATATGACCAAGCATCATTTTTCCTGGCTAGCGCTGGGCGATAGTTATACCATTGGTGAGGGAGTGCCACTATATCATTCATACCCTTATCAAACCCTGCAAATACTCAGAAAAAATAAACTTCATTTTCACGCACCGGAAGTCATAGCCCAAACCGGATGGACAAGTTTTGAACTGGCCGATCACTTACTGCACCATATTATTTCTGACCAATACGATTTTGTAACGCTATTGATAGGTGTAAACAATCAATACAGAAATCTTCCCATTGAGTCCTACACCACAGACCTCCATTTACTAATCAAAAAAGCCCTGAATTTAGTAGGTGGAAACAGCCAAAGAGTCATCCTTCTCTCCATTCCAGACTGGGGAGTTACCCCCTTTGCACAGGATAGAGATTCAACTGCCATTGCTACCGCTATCAATCAGTTCAATCAGGCCAAAGCCTCCACAGCATTGCATTACGGCATCAATTGTATTGACATTACACCAGCTACTCGGTTGGCAAAACAGGACCATAATTTACTCACCACAGATCAACTGCACCCCTCCGGTTCAGCCTATTCAATATGGGCCAATTTGCTGGCAGCCCAAATTGCTTCTGTACTATAATATTATTTTTTACTGCTACGCAGAATGATAAGGCGGGTTTGAATACTGTTATTAATGCTATAAAGATTTTTTTGCTGCTACGCAGAATCAAGAAGTAGGCTCAGAAACGATATAAAGATTACTACCTACCCTTCAAAATTATTCCACACCCAAAAATATTTTATTTCCTTCTGTGCTAACAGATATTAGTTTTGCCACATATTCACATTACATGACACAATTAGATAATTATATTTCAGGGGCATGGATACCAGGGCAGGGAGATGGCAGCATTTTATATAACGCTGTTACCGGAAGGCCGATAGCCAAAGCCACTACTACAGGTATTGATATGGCTGCTGCGGTACATTATGCAAAAACAGTGGGCAATCCGGCCCTGCGGCACATGAGTTTTTATGAACGTGGACGCATGCTGCGAGCATTGGCACTACACTTGCGCCAGCATTTGGAAAAATTTTATACGATTAGTTATCAAACCGGAGCCACCAAAGTAGATAGTTGGATAGATATTGAAGGGGGTATTGGAAATCTATTTGCCAATGCATCTTTACGACGCAAATTTCCCAATGAGCCATTTGCTTTAGATGGTGAGGCACACAATCTTTCAAAGCAAAATACCTTTATGGCACAGCATATACTTGTGCCAAAAGAAGGGGTGGCTGTACATATAAACGCTTACAATTTCCCCGTATGGGGTATGCTGGAAAAAATTGCAGTAAATCTATTGGCAGGCATGCCGGCTATTGTAAAACCAGCCACCGTTACCTCCTACCTTACACATGCCGTAGTAGAGGAAATAGTAGCATCTGGCATACTGCCAAAAGGTGCATTACAGCTGCTTTGTGGCAGTGCAGGCGACTTACTCAGCCACCTCAATTGTCAGGATGTAGTTACCTTTACAGGGTCCGCATCTACAGGTCTTCAATTGCGCTCTCACCCCATAATTCTTTCAGAAAATGTAGCATTTACTATGGAGGCAGATTCGCTGAACTGTTTGGTGCTGGGTACGGATGTAGAACCAGGTAGTAACAACTGGGATATTTTTATTAAAGAAGTACGCAAAGAAATAACAGTAAAAGCCGGACAAAAATGTACGGCTGTAAGAAGAATTATTGTGCCTGACAGCAAATTAGAAGCCGTGGAGGCAGCACTAATAAAAGCTTTGGCACAAACAGCCATTGGAAATCCTCTTCATGAAAAAGTGCGGATGGGAAGTTTGGCAGGCCATGAGCAGCTAAGCGATGTAAAATCACAAGTACAGAAATTATTAGCTGCATCACAATTAGTATATGGTTCTTTAGACAGTGTAGAGTTGATCGATGCTACTACCGCTGGGGCATTTATGAGTCCTGTTTTGCTGCGCAATGAAAACCCGTTTACTCAGACAGCATCTCATCAAGTAGAAGCATTTGGTCCGGTCAGCACTTTAATGCCATATCACACGATAGATGAAGCACTACAGCTCAGCAAAATGGGCAAGGGTAGTTTGTGTACATCCATTGTTACTAACGATACTACCATAGCAAAAGAATATGTAATGGGTGCAGCACCTTGGCATGGCCGTATATTGGTGCTTAATGAAGCATGTGCAAAAGAAAGTACAGGTCATGGTTCTCCTTTACCATTATTAGTGCATGGCGGCCCGGGTCGTGCTGGTGGTGGAGAAGAAATGGGTGGTCTAAGAGGAGTAAAACATTATATGCAAAGAGTGGCAGTGCAAGGCAGTCCTGATATGCTTACTGCTATCACTAATCATTATATGCCCTATGCCGCCGGCCATACAGATGGCATACATCCATTTAAAAAAGATTTTGATATGCTGCGTGTAGGTGATCAAATCATTACTGAAAAAAGATTGATTACATCCGAAGACATCAATCGCTTTGCCGACCTAAGTGGCGATCATTTTTATGCACACAAAAAAGAAACTGATTTTACAGATACCATGTTTGAGCAGCAGGTAGCACACGGCTATTTTGTACTGAGTGCAGCAGCAGGTTTATTTGTGGATGGAAGTAGTCTTGGGCCTGTGCTTTTAAACTATGGAATAGATGAATTAAGATTTACAAAACCTGTATATCCTGGCATGAGCATGTATATCAGATTTACTTGCAAAGAAAAAATAGAACAGGAACAAAAAGAGCCAACCGATATTCCCCGTGGCATCGTAAAATGGTATGTTGAAATTTTTGATGATACCGATGAACATGTAGGTGTGGCCACCATCCTTACAATGGTTAGAAAAAATTAATAAAGTACAATATAACTAAAATGATAGTAGAAGAAAAGCAACTCCTTTCCGAAGGATATGTAAAAACAGAAGTACACAATCATATTGCTACCATAGAGTTTTTTCATCCACGTAGCAATTCGCTGCCAGCAGCAATTTTAGCACAACTGGCACACGAAATAACCTATGCAGGTAATGACAGTGATATACATGTAATCATACTTCAAGCCGCAGGAGAAAAAGTGTTTTGCAGTGGTGCATCTTTTGATGAATTGGTGGCTATAGAGTCCGCAGAACAGGGGTTAGCTTTTTTTAGCGGTTTTGCACATGTTATCAATGCCATGCGCAAATGTGATAAATTTATAATTGGAAGAATACATGGCAAATGTGTAGGTGGTGGCGTTGGCCTAGCAGCCGCCTGTGATTATGCCATAGCTACCGAAGGTGCAGATGTAAAACTTAGTGAATTGGCTGTGGGTATTGGTCCTTTTGTAGTAGGGCCAGCCATAGAAAGAAAAATCGGGCAATCTGCATTTAGCCAAATAGCAATAGACGCATCCATGTGGCGAAATGCAGACTGGGCAAGACGAAAAGGACTGTATGCTGAACTACACCCTACACCGGATGGTATGAATGAATCTATACAAAGACTTGCTAATGAATTATCTCATGGCAGTTATCAGGCTATGGCGGAATTAAAAGCAGTACTCTGGAAAGGCACAGAACATTGGGACCAATTGCTATCAGAACGAGCCGCCATTAGTGGTCGCTTAGTACTGAGTGATTTTACAAAAAACTTTATTAAGAAATTTAAAGAAAAGAAGTAAGTTATTCCCTACGGGTAATAAGGAAAATTGGCTACTCTACCATCTTGAACTAAGTTCTCGATGTAGCCAGAAGTAATAATAATGAACTGTAAATTTGAATGGTGTATTCTCATATTTTTGCCATGAAAATTTATATAATGAAAAAAATACGAGTAGGTTTTATTATTACAATCTTAGTTTTATTAGTAACAGTTTCCATTCAGGCACAGAGTAATAATTCTGGAAAATTAAGTTTATACATACACGGCACGTATGGCGTACCATTAGATAAAAGTACTTCCAATGCATATACAGGAGCATTTGGTGTACAAACCGGTGTACTCTATCGAGTAGCTAATATGACGCATATTGGTGGCGTGGTGGGGTATTCAAGTTTTCCTGCAAAAACTGATAACCTATTAGGCAGTCTTTACTACATACCAATAAAAGCAAGCGTACGTCAATATTTCCCCATATTAAATAATAAAGTGTTTGGACAGGCAAATGTTGGTGCAGCATTTATTGGACTACCGGAATCAGATGCAAATGACACAAAGTTTGGATTTGATATATATGGTGGGGTACAGATAATTGACAATTTTGAAGCAGCATTAGGTTTTGATGCATTTCAAGAAATCATTGAGAAAAAAGGTTGGACCTCACAGTTCACATTAAAAATTGGATATAAATTTAATTTAAATTAAAAACAAAATCATCTTAGAAAAAGCCGCTCCAATGAGCGGTTTTTTTATGCAAGTATAAACGAAGCATTTGGTCCTATACAATCCGGCCGAAATAATGGGATTATACAACATCCAGCTTTTTGATTACTTTTTTTCATATACCCTTTCACCATTCACAAATGTCATAAGAACAGAAGCATTTAATATGTCTGTTGGAGCACATTTCATCAGGTCGGTATCAATCATTATAAAATCTGCAGCTTTACCTTTTTCTAAGCTTCCTTTGTCGTTTTCTTCAAAACTGCTTTTAGCAGCCCAATATGTCATACCCCACAAAGCGTTTTGACGACTAAGGGCATTATCTTTTTGAAACCCCTCAGAAGGATATCCCTGAGCATCTTTTCTTTCTACAGCTGCATAAAATGTTTTAAATGGTGAAATATCTTCCACAGGAAAATCTGTACCCAATGGCATCCATTTATTCTCTTTTAAAAGTTGTTGATATGCATAAGCACCTTTAATTCTTTCTGCTCCAATTCTCTTTTCTGCCCAGTACATATCACTTGTAGCATGTGTGGGTTGTACGGATGGAATGATGGTGTATTTACCAAAATAGCTAAAATCATTTTGTTGAATGAGTTGTGCATGCTCAATTCTCCAGCGTCTGTCATTACTTTCCTTCAATACATTTGCATACACCTGTAAGATCATTCTGTTTCCACTATCACCAATGGCATGTGTGCATGCTTGAAACTTTGACTTATAAATTTGAGCAAGTACCTGTTCATAATAAGCACGGTCTTTTAAAGTAAATCCTTTCCAACCAGGTTTATCTGTATAATCATTTAGCAGACATGCACCTCTGCTGCCCAATGCACCATCTGCATATAGCTTAAACCCAAACACATGTAAAAGATCGGTTTTGTATGGCCCTTTGTTTAAATAATATGCATAATTGGTGCTGTCATCACTAAGTAAGATACTCAATTTCATTTTCACCAACCCCTGCATTTGAAGGGAATCAATAATATCTATACTAGATTTACTCAACCCGCAATCCTGAATGGTAGTGAGGCCAACAGCAAAACAATTTTTTTGAGCCGCTTGCAACGCAATGGCATATTTTTCCTTTGAGGGTTTTGGAATTTTTTCTGTAATTAAATCTTGTGCATTATCTATGAATATACCCGTTAATTTACCAGCTTCCATTTCTATGGAGCCACCATGTATAGTTTGACCAGGTTGAATTCCTGCTATATCAATTGCTACTTGATTCGCTATTACAGCATGACCATCAATTCTAGATAAAACAATTGGATTTAGCGGAAAATTTTGATCCAACAAGGTTTTTGTGGGGAAAGATTTTACCTCCCAGTCGTTTTGATCCCATCCCTCTCCTTCAATCCACTCCCCTGCTTTTATTTGCTTTGAAGTGATATAATTTTTAAGCTTATTTACACATTCTTGCCAACTTTTTGTACCTGTAAGATTTACATGCTCTAAACTGAACGCATAGCCAACAAAATGGGCATGTGCATCTATAAAACCTGGATATATAGTTTTGCCATCTGCATTGATTTGAAGTGCTGACTGATATTTGTTGAGTATATCGTCAGTACTACCAATGTCAATAATTTTTCCATCATTTACAGCCATAGCAGATGCTGTATCAAATGTGGTATTTACTGTATAAATTTTTGCATCGAACACAATAAGGTCTATATCTTCCTTATTCGTACATGAAAGGCAAAAAACGAAAAATAAAACGGAGTAAATATACCTTACAAATTGCATAAATTTTTTTTCAAAAGTATATGAAATGTACATCTGATTGGTCATGACAAGGGTTAGGCATTAATATTCACTACATCATTTTAGCGGGGCAGAGTATGGCTGTTGTATTTCCATTTCCCGAAGGGTAAATATCTAAAAAAAAATTGCCGTGTAAAGCATATAACTAAAGAATAGAGCAAACTGGTTTATAAAATCGATACATATATGGCTGTGCTTAAATTAATTCTTAAATGGCCAATTTCAATATTACCTAAAATAATAATCAATGATTTTTCTAATCCAAAAATCCAAACTTTAAAATATGTCGTATTTAGAAATCACAATAAACCATTCGAATAAAAATTGTACAACGCTCTCCAGTATTTTATTTCATTTAAACTAAATTTTTTATGCACAAAAAAAATCTGAAAGCTTTCTTGCCTGCACTTGTGCTTTTATGTGTGAGCAGTTTGCTACATGCTTCCAGTCATAGGGAAGCGCCGCTGATTGCAAATGATCCGCTGGCTGACAACACAGACCTGTATGCATTTCGCAGTCCTTTTGACACAAATAAGGTTGTGATTATTGCTAATTACATTCCGGGTGAATTACCTTATGGAGGTCCTAACTATTATAGTTTTGGGCCAAACATTCGTTATGAAATTCACATTGACAACAACATTCTTACCCCCGGGGATGATATCATTTACCGATTTACATTTAATCAGGTAAATGAAGATCCTTCCACATTTTTTAATATCAGACTTGGTAAACAAAATGGAAAGACCACTTATACTTGTGAAAAGAGTATTGATGGAGGTGTTTCATTCAGAACAATTCTTACAAATGGTGTAGTACCTCCTCCAAATATTGGAAGCTATTCCATAACAGGAGCGGCAGGTTTGGGTGCACCAAACTACGCAAGTTTGCTTACAGCTGCTGAATATAGTACTCCAGAGGGTGAGCGTATTTTTTGCGGATCGGCAGACGATCCATTCTTTGTGGATTTAGGTGGTATTTTTGATGTTGGTAATGCACCACGCCAGAAAGGGAAACCCAGAGATGGATTGCAGGGTTATAATATTCATGCCATCTGCCTTCAGGTTAATATAGCCTCTTTACAAAAAGATGGGTTGAGTGTAAAAAAGGCAAAAAACATTTTAGATCCTGATTATGTAATAGGTGTATGGGCTAGTGCAAGCAGATTGAAAACAAAGGTGCTCAAAAATGATGGCACTATGTCAGAATCCGGAGATTGGGTACAAGTGTCTCGTCTTGGTATGCCACTAACAAATGAAGCAGTAGTACCTATAGGATATAAAGATTTATGGAACGCAATTACTCCTTATCAAGATTTGGCTTATTTATCCACTTTTGGTAATTATTTCTACAATCCTGAATTAGGATTATACATGGATGATGCTTTATTTGGTGGTGCAGTACCAGCTTTCGCAAATCTTCGTATTCAGAAAAATTCTTTGGGTGCCTATGGATTTGGAAATGGTCAAGATGGGTTATATCCACTAAAAGGAACATCTGCGGTGGCAGGTACTGCCTTAGATGATGCAGTTTTTGGCACATTGCTATTACCAGCAGCTGGTTCTCCACGATCTGTAGATTTATGGCCAGCATTTCACACAGGGGTTCCTAACTTGAGTCCTTATCAATTGGCCACAGGCAAAAACGGTAACCCATTAGCCGCAGGCAAACCATTTGTAAATAACTTTTTACCTAATGGTGGAGATATGCTGCGCTTAAATATGGCAGTACCTGTAACCTCACGCACCAGTGCAGATTTTAGTTCTCTCGGTCTTGTGCAGGCATGTGTGCTTGGACTTACCGATCCACGTTACAACACAAATACAAATATTGAGTTTATTCCAAATATGGATGGTTTTCCAAATGGCCGCAGATTGGAAGATGATGTAACACGTATAGAGCTACAGGCAGTAGGTGGAGTTGTATTGGCCGCTATTGGATTGCCTTATGATGATTATGTAAGCGGTGGTAGTTTAGTAACTCAAGATCTGGTAGATGTATTAACCTATTCTACAGGTGTTGAGAAAAATGACCGTCCATTTAAAACAAAGTTTCCTTTCCTGGCAAATCCATGGAGCGGAAAAGTGGTTAACAATTAAATTGTATAAAAAATGAAAAGAATAATATTACCAGCGCTTTTATTGGTGGCATCACTCTGTTTTATGAGGGCAAGTGCATCCAGCCACCGAGAAGCTCCACTTATTTCTAATGATCCGCTGGCAGATAATACAGACTTATATGTATTTCGTGATCCCACAGATTTGAATAAGCTCAATATCATAGCTTGCTATGTACCCATGCAGCTACCTCAAGGGGGGCCAAATTATTATAATTTTGGAAGCAATATTCGCTATGAAATCCATATTGACAATGATCTTTCTACTACAGGAGATGATATAATCTATCGATTTACATTTTGGCAAATAAATGAAGACCCTACCACGTTTTTCAACATTCGCTTAGGAAAGCAGAATTTGAAAACAATGTATAAATTAGAGCGCAGCTTAAATGGCGGTCGTACATTCACTGCTATATTAGATAATGCAGTAGTGCCACCACCAAATATTGGACCTCGTAGTATAAAAGATCCGGTTGTAGGATTAGGAGCTAATGACTACAGAGATTTAATAAAAACTTACACTGCAAGCAATGGAGACCGTGTATATGCTGGACCAGCAGACGATCCATTTTTTGTTGACCTGGGCGGTATATTTGATTTAGGGGATGCCCCACGCACAGATGGTACAAAAGCTTACGATGGATTGAAGTGCAAAAATGTATCTGTACTTGCTTTAAAAATTGATATTGATCATCTTCAAAAAGATAGAAAAAAAGTATCTGAAGCATTGAATATTTTAGATCCTGACTATGTAATAGGTGTATGGGCAAGTGCAAGTAGAAAATCTACAAGAGTTTTAAATGGAGATGGTACTGAAACTTATAGCAACAAATGGATACAAGTATCACGCTTGGGCATGCCTCTTACAAATGAGGCTGTAATACCAGTTGGCTATAAAGATTTATGGAATGCTATTACGCCTTATCAGGATTTAGCCTACCTCTCTACTTTTGGAAATTATTTCTACAATCCAGAACTGGCTTTGTATATGGATGATGCACAGTTTGGTGGTGCAGTACCGGCACTTACTCCATTGCGTATTCAGAAAAATTCTTTAGGCTCATTTGGTTTTGGAAATGGTCAAGATGGTTTATATTCACTGAAAGGTACACCGGCAGTGGCAGGCACCGCTTTAGATGATGCCATTTTTGGCACTTTATTGTTGCCAGCTGCCGCTTCTCCACGGTCTGTGGACTTGTGGCCAGCATTTCATACAGGTGTTCCCAATCTTAGCCCATATCAATTGGCAACGGGTAAAAACGGTGATCCCTTGGCAGCAGGTAAACCATTTGTAAATAACTTTTTACCAAGTGGTGGAGATATGCTCCGCATTAATATGGCTGTGCCTCCAACTCAAAGAAATAGTGCAGACTTTAGTTCTTTAGGTTTAGTACAAGCATGTGTATTGGGTCTTACAGATCCTAGATACAATACCAATACAAATTTAGAATTCATTCCAAATATGGATGGTTTTCCAAATGGTCGTAGGTTGGAAGATGATGTAACACGTATTGAACTGCAAGCTGTAGCAGGTGTAGTATTGGCAGCTATTGGTTTACCTTATGATGATTATGTAAGTGGTGGAAGTTTAGTAACACAAGATTTATTAGACGTACTCACCTACTCTACCGGCATCAATGAGAATGATACTACATTTAGAACCAACTTCCCATTTGTGCAAACTCCATGGGCAGGCACTGCTGCATGTTGTGGAAAACCAGCAGACAATGGTAGTGAGTTGAAAATTGGAAATTCAACACCTGTTTCCTCTGCAAATTTGAGTATAAGTGCTCCGCAATTAGTAGCTTCTGTATCACCAAATCCTTTTGTTAGTTCAGTAAATATAAAATACCATTTGGCCAATAAAGCTAAAGTTGTATTGAGTGTTTACGATGCTCAAGGCAGACAGGTAGCTTTGTTAGTAAATAAAACACAGGAACAAGGAAATTACAATTCTGTATGGAATAGTAATAATGCTCCTGCTGGAATTTATTATGTACAAACATTTATCAATGGCGAAAATACCCAAACCCTCAAAGTGGTAAAACAGTAATTTTTTCTACGGGGGTTATAATGAGCCGTTGCCTTGCGCAACGGCTTTTTTGTGCTTAGGGAAATATGAAATACACATGCCTATGATTTAATAATGACTTTACTCAAATGTAATTTGAAAAAAGTAGTAGAATGACGACATGCGTTGCTTTACAGTTTAATGTATTGACTAAGTAGCTCTCCGCTTTATATTTTTGTTTTAATTAAAAAAAATAATCACAAGGTTACTCTTACGCCATTAGAAATGAAATTTGAGATTTAAACTTGACGAATGCCGAGCTTTTATTGATATTTGCATTAGAATAAATTTTACTTAATTCTAAACAGAAATACTACATGAGAAAAACACTCATTTCAATGCTTTTAGCTTGTACATTTACCACATGCTTTGCACAACCTTCTGAATCAAAAATGAAGAAGATCTATGAGTACCTTGAAGTAACCGGATCATTGAAAATGGGATTGCAAATTGCAAAGCAAATGATATCATCTTACAAAGAGGAGTACACAAATGTAGATGATAAATTTTGGGATGATTTTTTAGCAGAAATTGATGCGGATGGTATGGCAAAAATTGTTGTTCCTATATATGACAAATATTTTACAGAAGAGGATATTGATCAAATAATAATATTTTATAAAACTCCTATTGGCAAAAAAATGCTTGAATTATCTCCAAAAATTTATATAGAAGCTATGGAAGCCGGCAAGCTTTGGGGAGAAGAAATAGCCTACAAAATAATATTTCAACTTAAAGAAAAGAATTATTTGTAATAGGTGGCTTAGGTGTTTTGAAACTATTTTGATATCTGGAGAAAACTTTTGTAACAAAATCACCATACAATTCTGTAATAACATATTAATAAATGTGTAACCACCTAGTTCCAACCCACATTTGTACATTGAGTAGTTAAGTGTAATTAATTTAAAAAAAGGTTGGTTCTTTTTTTTGAATTCTACTCTAGTAATCAATTTGATAACAGATGATACCTACTTCGGATAAGCTCACTTTCGACTGACAGTAAAAAAAATATAAGCCTATAAATTGTCTTTGATATAGTATTTGGCCCCAGCCAATATCGGTATGAGTTTGGTTGCTGATAATTTGTTTTCATTTCCCAAAATCTCAGACTTAGCTCCAAAGAAATTGAAATACCCAGTAGATATAACTGCTGCTAAATGGTCGCCAAAAAAATCACCTTGAGCATCTAAGCCAATACCAATTTTTGAAAGTTGACTAAATTATCCAGTAGGGAATCCAAAACCTGGGCCAATAGCATATTGAAAATCTTGGGCGGATGAATTAGAAATTATTGCATTTATAATAATTGAAGTAAGGATTGCTTTTTTAATTTTAATGTTTTTAGGTTGAGGGTAAAGGTAAGGTTGTAACATAATTTTTAAGCTTTGAATAAAAGTCTAATCATCCAATCTTGTAAAACCCCAGCTTTTTTTCAATGTTTCATACTGTTCATTGTTAAGGTTTCGCTCTGCATACATCCCAGCTGATTCTCGTTGTCTATAGGCTTCATAAATACTGACTGCACATGCCACAGATATATTCAGACTTTCAATAATCCCTACTTGTGGGATAATGAAATTTGTATTAGTATATTCTAATATTTCATCACTCAAGCCCTTATGCTCATTACCAAAAACAAAGGCCGTACTTTTTAAAAAATTAAGCTCATACAATGATTTTGAACTGGTGGCAAAATGAGTAGCTGCTATTGTTTCATATTTCTTTTTTACTTCGGTCATACACTCAGCTATATCCTGATATATATGCTTGGTTAACCATTTTACCGCTCCACTACTACTATGCATACCAATCTTTTTTTTGCTTGGTATCTTGGTATTGATAATATAGACATCCTGTATTCCTACAGCATCACAGGTACGCATTACTGCAAACATATTATGCGGATCATGGATGTTTTCAAGTACAACGCAGAGACCCTCCTGTCTTTTATGGAGTACTTGCAATAGTTTATTGCGACGTTCTGGAGTCATATATATTCAGCATAAAAAAATCAATATTCCATTTTTTTTAAAGTAGGTGCTTTAAACCAAGTAATGATGACAACAAGCAATGTCAGACACCCACCAAAAACTACAGATGGCCTTACTCCAAGTAATTTGGCTGCCATACCACTTTCAAACTGTCCAAGTTCATTGCTACTGTTTATAAACATGGAGTTTACACTCATTACCCTTCCACGCATATCATCCGGTGTTTTAAGCTGTAGAATGGTACCTCTTATAACAACACTCACACCATCCAACATGCCTGCTATAAGCAATGCCATAAAGGAAAGGATATAAAAATCTGAAACTGCAAAAACAATGATACAGACACCAAATCCAGCCACAGCAAAGAGCAGTTTGTAACCATGATGCTGACGCATAGGAATAAATGTAAGTAGGATAACCATTAAGATAGCACCTATATCTATGGCCGCATTCAGCCATCCAAAACCCTGTGGCCCTACTTGCAGTATGTCTCTGGCATACACGGGTATAAGAGCCACCGCACCACCAAAAAGAACAGCAAACAAATCAAGCGAAAGCGCCCCCATAATTTCCTTTGTTTTCAACACAAATCTTATTCCTTCTTTTACACTTTCCCAAGTTGCTTTTTCTGTTGTGGATGGGATGGGAGGTTTTGGTTGAAGAGTTACCAATATAAAAAATGAAATGATAATACAAATACAAATAATGAGTAATGTGAAAAGATTACCTACAGCAGCTATAAGCAAGCCTCCAATTGCATGACCCGTTACGGAGGCTGTAAGCCAAATGCCCTGATTCCAGGTGGAGGCATTTTGCAAAGTTTCTCGAGGTACAATGGAGGCTACTAATACTCCAAATACCGGCCCGGTAAAAGCTCGAATAATACCAGTAAAAAAAATGATGATGTATATACAAATTGCTATGGATTGATGCTCCATTTTATTGCCCAATTCCATCCAGGATAATCCAACCATTAGTATTGCACAGCATAGATAAAGCAATACTCCTGTAAGTATTAATTTTCTTTTTTCATTCTTATCAATAAAATGCCCAGCGTAGAGAGAAAAAGATACGGCAGGCACCACCTCTGAAAGTCCAATTAGCCCAATGGCAAATGGGTCATTCGTCAGATTATAAATCCACCAACCTGTCAGTGTACCCATCATACGCAGGGCGCTGATGAAAATAAAACGACCCGTCATAAGGTTTCGATATTCCGGAATACGAACTGCTTCAAAAGCATCATAAACTTTTTTATTGCTCATGCATCTGGTAATGTAAAGTAATGTTGTCCATTTTCAAGATTGCTGTTTAAAGCATCTAATACGACTTGTACGTGTTTCTCATTTCCCAAAAAGTCTGCATTGGATACATCTATGAAAATGGTATTAATATTTTGCTGCTTGATATATGATATATATGTTTCTTGAATGCTGAAAAGATATTCGTTGTTAATGCCCTGTTCATATACCCTATTTCGCTTTTTAATATTTTCTTGCAGCTTTTTTACAGGAGCATGTAAGTAAATGAGCACATCTGGAAAAAGCAACTGTGCATGTATGATGTCAAACAATTTTTGATATAGTCTAAATTCCTCTTCCGGCAAGGTAACTTTTGCAAAAAGTAGGCATTTAGTAAATAAATAATCTGAAACAGTAACATGCTGAAAAAGATCCTGTGTGTGAAGCATATCTTTTAACTGCTTATATCGCTCCGCCATAAAAAATAATTCCAACGGAAATGCATACTGGTCTGGGTTTTCGTAAAATTTTGGAAGAAAGGGATTGTCTGCAAAAGCTTCTAAAATTAATCGAGCATTTAGTTGCTTCGATAAAAGATGAGCCAATGTAGTTTTACCCGCTCCTATATTGCCTTCGATAGTAATAAATCGATGTTGCATACTGAAAGGCCAAAAGTAAGGGCCTAAACTTTTACTGGAATTATATTTTATACACAGCTAATTCATCCGTACATGATTCTAATAAAGAGGAAATTGATAGGTTCAGAATGGGATGTATCAAATTTGGAGCTATTTCACAAAGTGGTTCCAGCACAAATCTGCGTGCCGCAATGCGTGGATGAGGTATTTGTAATGTCTTTGTATGAATTATAACATCATTAAAAAATAAAATATCAATATCAATTATGCGTGGACCCATCTTAATCAATCGCTCTCTACCCATTTTCTTTTCGATATCCAAAATATTTTTGAGTAGTTCATCAGCAGTCAAATGGGTGTTAATATATAAAACCTGGTTATAAAAATCAGGCTGATCTGCATAGCCCCAAGCTTTGGTTTCATATATACCCGATGCCATTAAAATAGGGCCACACTTCTCAGTAATGGCAGTAGCTGCACGGTGCAAATGTTCAGTTCTAAAACCAAGATTGCCGCCTGTAATTAAAAAAGCCTCATTCACAACTAATTCATTGATAGGCGACAAATATCATTATTTTTGGCCCTGCATTATAAATTCATGAGCACATTTGAATATAATTTTTTAAACAAAAGAATAGACATCTAAACCAAACCATAACGCACTATATTATTGGTAATGAATTCTAAAAATTGTATCAACCAATATTTGTGAAAGGCTTTTTCCAATATCCATAATGAAATATGAAAACATTTTTTAAAACTTTTTTTGCAGCATTTCTTGCCCTCATTGTATTTTTTTTATTGACTATTGGTGTATTGATTGCTATTGCAAGTGGTCTGAGCAATGACCCCAAACCAACTGTTGGTAAAAATGCTGTTTTAGTCATTGACTTGAGTAATGATATAAACGAACAAGCAGAACAAAATGAATTGGCTGAATTATTTGGTAATGCAAATTCAGGCAAGCCTGGACTCTATGATATTGTACGTATGCTACATCATGCAAAAACGGATACCAGCATAAAAGCATTGTATATAAAAGCAGGTAGTAATATAAATGGATTGGCTACAAATCAGGAGCTGCGCAATGCCATACTTGATTTTAAAAAAACTGATAAACCAGTATGGGCTTACGGTGAGGCCATAAGCCAAGTGGCATACTATACAGCCAGTGCGGCAGATAAAATTTATTGTCATCCACAGGGAGGTGTAGAGTGGAAAGGTTTTGCAATGACTACTCTATTCTTGAAAAATTTGTTGGATCGCTTGGATATAGAACCCGAAATTTTCTATGCAGGGAAATTTAAAAGTGCCACTGAACCATTCCGTGCCACGGCCATGACAGAGGCCAACAGACTACAGACCACGGAATGGCTGAATGATACGTATGCGGAAGTCATAAAAGCTATTGCAATATCCAGAAAAAAAGATACTGGATATATAAGGGAATTGGCAAACACCGCTGCCATAAGGTCTTCGGCAGATGCAGTAAAATATGGATTATGTGATGGTGCAATTTATGAAGATGAAGTACAAGATTTGATAAGAAAAGAGTTGAATATAAAATCTGATGCTGATATCAATTTTGTTGCTCTTTCAAAATATTATCGTGCAGCAAATTTTAAAGCTACAAAGGGAGACAATAAAATAGCCATAATATATGCTCAAGGCGATGTGCAAGATGGCAAAGGCGATGACGAGAGTATTGGAAGTGAAGCCTTTGTAAAGCTAATCAGAAATGCCCGCATGGATGAGGATGTAAAAGCAATTGTATTCCGAGTAAATTCTCCGGGAGGAAGTAGCTTAGCAAGTGATGCAATATGGAGAGAAGTATCACTGGCAAGAAGGGCCAAACCATTTATTGTGAGTATGGGCGATGTGGCAGCATCGGGCGGATATTATATTGCAGTAGCAGCAGATAGCATTTTTGCTGAACCCACCACCATTACAGGTTCTATTGGAGTATTTAGTATATACGCAAATCTGAAAGACTTTTTTTCAAATAAATTAGGGATAACGTATGACGGTGTAAAAACGGCTCCCTATGCCGATTTAGGCAGTGCAATAAGACCACTTACAGATATAGAAAGAAGGATGATACAGGATGGTGTGGATTCAATTTATCTTACTTTTAAGAAAAGAGTATCTGTAGGGAGATTAAAAAATATTTATGCTGTAGATAGCATAGCTCAAGGCAGAGTGTGGACAGGAAACGATGCGCTCCGCAATGGCTTAGTAGATAAAATTGGCGGACTACAGGATGCAGTGAATTGCGCTGCAAAAATGGCAAAACTAACTGACTACAGAACCCGTGAATATCCTGAACCCAAAAGCATTATGGATCAGCTCATGACTGCCAGTACCTACAATCAATTGTTTCAGTCTAAACCAGATTTTAATACAGAAACATTATTACTGTTGAAAAAAGCAGATAAGATAAAAGAGATGATAGCAATACCTCAATCAAAACTTCCTTTTGATTATATCATTGAATAAAATTATTCACCACGCCAAAGCCTTTTATCGAAATAAAATTTTTTATGAATTTTTCCTTTGACCCTTTTGTACATGGGGTGTCTGGTATTGAATACATAATTCCACTCATTATGTATAACTACGGAGGGGCATTTAAATACTAAGATTTCGTTTTGCTGAAGCATTTCTGTGCCCATCCATTGAGTATAATTGATGTCAATAAACCAGTCTTTTTTTAGCTTACTTGCATCTATTGTCTTTATGGTTATGTCATCAGGAATTTCAATTTCAAGTAGTTCTAAACCGCTTAAATATTCCAATGACAATGCATTAACCAACAATTCAAGCATACAAAGAGACACATGTTCACTTCCATACAAACAGGGACTACCAATTATATTCCATCTACCGCCATGAATTTGTGCCCCAATGCCAGACATATCAAGAATATGCTCAGCATGAGCAAGTCGATAAACTATCATGTATTATGCAACAATGCCGTATTGTAAACGGCCTATTTGATGTATTAAAGCATCAATACCCTGCCTAAAACATAAAGCTTCAAACCCTAAATCTTGACCCATAATTTGTTTAGAAGATTTTAGCCACTTTAAAAGCATTTCAGGAGATTGAAAAATTTTCAACCCTTTTTGTATGAGATCATCTATATGAAGAATTCTATCTACATAAATGCCTTCAAAGGGGCGATCTTCTTTAGCATAACGCTGTAAGGTACGCTCTGAAAGATGCAGCATTTGAGCCCATTCTTTTTGGGTGAAGCCTATTTTATTTGCTATTTTATCAAAATGTTTTGAAGTAAAATGTAATGTGGCGATGGTAGGAGTAAGTGGCTTATAATCAGCAACTGGCTCTTGCACAACAGGAAGTTTTAAACCATCCTGCTTATTTTTTTTTTGAAGAGTATTATTTTTCATACCCGAAATTTGTAGCAAACTTATACGACATTTGTTGTTTTTCCAAATTTTGTTTTTCAATCTTCTATTCAAGATACATTTGCGCAAATTTTTTTTTACACATGCCCGGGAAATATTCGCAGATCAGTGCAATGCTCACCATTACTAAATACAGCTTGAAAGCTACTTTCAGAAGCCCAAGCGCAGTTATATTTAGCATTATGTTCCCATTGGTATTTATAATGGTTTTCGGATTAATAGGTTCTGGTGGAGGAATCAGTTTAGACATTGCCTTGAGCAATAATTCGGATACCACAAACCCGGTGTACCAAGCATTGAGTAAGATGAATAGTATCAATATCATTTCAAATGACAGCAATACAACAACGGAATCCTTAGAAAAAGGGGATTTAACTGCGGTCCTCGATATTCAAAAAATAAATAACAACCAATACCAAATAAATTTAAAAAGTTCTGAAGCTGTAAATCCACAAAGTCTCAGCGTTTTACAATCAATTTTAAATGATATCATAAATACAGTCAATAAAAAAGTTTATCCTGCAGCACCCACAATTGCTACCATTAATAACAATATTCAAAAAATTCCCGGCCGTATATATAGGCGTATTGATTTTATACTTCCGGGTCAGCTTGGATTTTCTTTGCTAAGTGCAGGTGTTTTTGGTGTTGCATTCCTTTTTTTCAATCTAAGAAATCAGTTGGTTTTAAAGCGATTTTTTGCTACACCCATAAAAAAAGGATATATCGTACTTGGCGAAGCTATCAGTAGGGTTATTTTCCAACTGATTACTGCTATTGTCATTCTTGGAATTGGCGTGGTAGCTTTTGATTATACTTTAGTGAATGGATTTACAACATTATTACAAATTTTACTGCTGAGTTTTATTGCATTAATTGTATTTATGGGATTTGGTTTTGTAGTAAGCAGTCTTGCAAAAAACGAAAGTACCATACCACCATTTGCCAATATTTTTACGCTACCACAATTTCTATTAGCAGGCACTTTTTTTCCTGTAACAGTATTTCCAAAATGGCTACAATTTATTTGTAATATTTTACCACTTACCCATTTTAATACAGCCATGAGAAATATAGCATTTGAGGGTGCGCCATTATATACTTGTTGGCCAAATCTATTGGTTATTTTTGCCTGGGGTGTAGGCATTTATGCCCTTGCAATAAAAGTGTTTAAGTGGGAATAAAATTCATATCATGCCAAAATCTTTGAAATTAATTTTATACAGCACATTGATTTTATTTTCTGTGCTTACCATCATTGGTTTATTATTACCACCTGTAACTAGGGTATCCAGAACGAAAGATATTGAAGTACCTGCAGATAGCATAAGGCCAATCATTTTCCAAATTGAACAATGGGAAAAATGGATACCGGGTGCAGATTCCGTAGGCATTACAGTTAAGGATTATGATGAAACAAAATTTGTAAAAACGATGCAACTCGGCAGTTTTGTTATTACAGTAGTGCAGAGAACAGACAGCTCTATCGTTACTAACTGGAGCAGTGCAGACAATCCTTTACAAACAAGTACGATTAGCATCTACCCACATATTGATGGAAAATCAGCAACTGTAAATTGGCTTTTTGAACAGCCGGTCAACTGGTATCCTTGGGAAAGACTAAGTACAATGATGTTCGAAAAAATATTTGGCATACCGATGGAGCTTGGTCTCGAAAAATTAAAAGCAATTTGCGAAAAGCGACCAACCTCATAAAGCTTCTAAAACATCAAATACTTTTTGCAGTTCATCAGTTGAAATGCAGTAAGGAGGCATGATATACACTGTATTTCCGAGCGGTCTTAAATACACACCATTTTGCATACATTTTTGGGTAATGCTTTCACCTATATTATTCAGATATTCATCTTTCCCCGATTTTAATTCAAAGGCCAAGATAGTACCTAATCTACGAAGGTTTTTTATTTGCCCAGCCATTGGTGTTTTCATCAAATTTGATGCTCCTTCTTCTATCAAAATACAAAGACGTTCAATTATATTGATTGTGTTGTCATTTAACAATAAATCAAGACTTGCATTTGCAGCAGCACAGGCCAGTGGGTTTGCTGTAAATGAATGTCCGTGAAAAAAAGTTTTGAGCTTATCATCATCCACAAAAGCTTGGTGAATCCTATCATTTACAGCCGTAACGCCCAATGCCATTGTGCCACCAGTCAGCCCTTTGCTTAAGCAAATAATATCTGGCTTTTTGTGCATGTACTCACTGGCAAAAAACTTTCCGGTTCTACCAAAGCCCGTCATTACTTCATCCGCAATACAAATAATATCTAAGAGTTTTGTAGTGTTCAGCAGTTCAGTCATGAGGTAGGCATCATACATCTGCATCCCTCCTGCTCCTTGCACAAGTGGCTCATAAATGAACGCAGCTATTTCGTCTGCATTATTATGAACTATTGCTTTTATATCTCCAATATTTTCAACTGTTGGAGTATCAATAAAGATTACATCAAATAATAATTCATGAAAAGCTAAAGTAAATACTCCCCTATCACTTACACTCATCGATCCAAAAGTGTCTCCATGATAACTATTCTTAAATGCAAGTATCTTTTTTCGCTTTGTACCCCTACCTTCTTTATTCCACCAGTATTGAAGGGACATTTTTATAGCAACTTCCGTTGATGTAGAGCCATTATCACTATAAAATATTTTTGAAAAATTGCCTGGCAAAATTTGCAATAATCTTTCTGCCAGTTGTACAGCAGGTTCGTGTGTAAATCCGGCAAAAATCACCTGCTCCAAACACAAAGCCTGTTCATAAATTTTCTTTGCAATATAGGGATGTGCATGGCCATGCAGCGTAACCCACCAACTGCTTATAGCATCTATATATTCATTGCCGTTTTCATCAATTAAGAGGCTGTCTTTTGCTTTTACAATTGGTACTGTAGCAGTCATTGATTTTTGTGGCGTAAAGGGATGCCAAATATATTTCTTATCTCGTTCTGCAATGCTCATGTATGGAAAATATTATATCGGTAAAATGTATATTATGACTGCAAAAAAAGCAGGTTCCGCTGTATGCCCTGCCACTTACTTCTCTTAAGAGGAGAATATCGAAATATTTCTTTGAATCGATCTTCATTTAAGCCCATCCATTCAAGGGTTGAAAGGTTTAAAATTTCCGGGATTGCTTTAAATGCAGGTTCGCTATGGGGTTTACTAAATCTATTCCATGGGCAAACATCCTGGCAGGTATCGCAACCAAACATCCAATTATCAAACTTTCCTGATAATCCATCCGGTATAAACATCTCTTTTAATTCTATAGTATAATAGCTGATGCATCTGTTAGCATCTATTTCTTTATTCGGAAGGATAGCCCCTGTGGGGCAATGGTCAATACATTTTGTACAAGTGCCACAAAAATCGTTTACAAATGGTTTGTCATATTCCAAGAGAAGGTCTGTGATAAAAGTAGCTATAAAGAAAAAAGATCCATGTTGTTTGTTAATTAGATTTCCGTTTTTACCTATCCAGCCCATGCCACTGCGCTGAGCCCAGCTTCTTTCCAATACAGGTGCACTATCCACAAAACCACGCCCTTCTATATTTCCAATTGTTTCTTTTAGTGTAAGCAGAAGCTGATTTAATTTCTGTTTTATTACGGTATGATAATCTTCTCCATAAGCATACTTGGCAATTTTTGGATTATTTTCTTTTTGCAATTCCTCCGGAAAATAATTGTACAAAAAAGTAATCACAGATTTTGCCCCTGGCACCAACTTTTGAGGATTTATCCTCAATTCAAAATTGCGTTGCATATATTCCATACCCGCATGGAATCCTTTATTGAGCCATGACTCCAACCTACGTGCATCATCATCCAAGGGAACTGCTTGAGCAATACCACAAAAATCAAATCCTGCCTTCAGTGCCTCGGCTTTTATAAATTGCGAATATGTATTGAAATATGACATTAGAGAAATTGGAATAAAGCAATTTTTGTCTTGGTTATCATGATCAGATAAAATGAAATGAAATATAGGTTATTCTTTTGTCCATTTAGTTTAAAATGCTGTAAGGATTGAATTTTAGTTGATTAATTGTCTATCAAATCTTCATAAGCCATTTGAAGTTCGTTAAAGGCATGCTGATCATTTGCAGTTTTGGCTATTTCCATTCCTTTTGTGTACCAATTTACTGCTAGTGTACTCTCACCTTGCCTCTCTAATAATTTGGCCAGATGATAATAATTACCGACATATCCGGGTTGATCTTGCAGTAATGATTCAAAAATAACTCTGGCATCTGCATCCTGTCCGGCTTTTATTTTTTCTAAAGCAAGTGCATGCCTTAATAACGGATCTTTGGGATTGGATTTTAAAAAAACTTCTAATTGCTCGATTTTACTCATAAATATTGTATATCTAATTCCTTTTATTTTTAAATAATTTGCTGGCAAATAGAATAAAGAAAAATTTTTTTTATTTTTAGATC
>CALAGJ010000134.1 GCA_937892395.1 uncultured Parafilimonas sp. | reverse complement strand
TATTGGCTTTACTGCCTCCCATAGCAGAAGAAATGATTTTTAGAGCATGTATTCAAAAAGTATTTATAAGTATTAGCAAAAATGTGTGGACAGGCATAGTAATCACTGCCATTTTGTTTAGTATGATGCACCTTTCCTTCTATGGTTTTTTGCCCCGCCTATTTCTTGGAATTGTACTGGGTTATGTTTTTTATAAGGGAGACAATATTTGGCTTACTATCATTATACATTTTTTAAATAATGCATTTGCACTCACTCAAATGTATGCTTTAAGCTTGCATGGTGAAGCACCATCCGCTGCTTTGGAAGAAGACCTACCCTTGATGTACGGTGCAGTAGGTGTAATTGTATTTGTAGTGTTATTCCGCATTTTTAATCGGGAAACGGAATTTGTTTTAAGCATGTACAGATCCCAAAAAATGTCCGCATCAAATAGTACAATTGATGATAAATAACCTCATAAAAATATACGCTACACCAGATTTAATTCAAGCCAATACAATCAGTAGCATGCTGGAATCTAATGGTATCAAGGTATTTCAGCTAAATAAATCTGATAGTAGCTATCCCTGCTTTGTTATGATTGAGCTTTTTATTCCTCTTGAAAATGAACAAGAGGCTGTGGAATTGCTGGAGGTTGATTAGCTTTTTTTTAATGCTTAATGGTAAAAGCTTTATCCATACTATTCTGAAATAAAAGATAATAGATGTGCAGCCTCATTAACCATTTGTTAAGACCATCCCTCGTCAAAGAATAAGTTAGCAGCAATTCCGTCCGCAAAAAATTTGCCCGTAGGGCTCAAAAAAATATTGTTTTCGCTAATCTTAAAATGCGCATTTCTATGTAGGGAATGTGCTGTCGTTATAAGATACTCTTTTGCAGGAGAACCAAATTTGAATTCGAATTCTGTCAGATTAATCCCTTCTATTAATCTTAACCTAATCATGATGTATTCATTCATTTGTTGCACTACAGAAAGCCTTTCCATTTCAATCAGTGGATTGCCTGCTATCATTGCATCAATATATTTTTTATTGTGTGCAATATTCCATTGTCTGCTGATGCCATTGTAAGAATGAGCTGATGGGCCAATGCCTGTGTATGGAATACCTTTCCAATAACCGCTGTTGTGATTGCTCATGGCACCGGGTTTACAAAAGTTTGAAATTTCATATTGTATATAACCTGCTTCTTCCAAGGCGGTTTGCATTATTCCAAAATGTCTGCTTTGTTTTTCCGGGTCTGTGTCCGGTGTTTTATTTTGAGTAATTTGATGATGCAAGGCTGTACGATTTTCTACCGTAAGTGCATAGCAGGATAGGTGTGGCACTTGTAGATCTATAGCCGTTTCTAAATGGTTAATCCATTGCTCATCCGAAAGCAATGGTGAGCCATAAATCAAATCAATGCTAATGTTTTCAATACCTGCATGCTGTGCAAGCTGTACACATTTTAATGCCTCTGCTGCGCTGTGTGCACGGTTCATCCATTTCAATTCCGTATCATCAAAACTTTGTATGCCGATACTTAGCCGGTTAATGCCAGCTAATTTCCAGCTTTGTAAAGATTCAATATCTATATCATCAGGATTGGCTTCGAGTGTGATTTCTGCATGGTCATTTATAGTATAGTTTGTAAAAATAGCTTCCATTAGTTTTTGCAATACATCAAGCGCCAATATACTTGGTGTGCCTCCACCAAAATAAATTGTATCAATGCCTTCGGTTATATAATCTTTGCGTAGCAATAACTCAAGCTGCATGGCTTTAATCATGTCCTGTTGCAAATGCAGTGAAGTGCTAAAGTGAAAATTACAATAATGACATGCTTGTTTACAAAAAGGAATATGCAGATATATGCCGGCCATTGCTAAGAAATATAGATATTATTGTGAAATGCTGTGGGCAAAGTTAATCCGCAGTTTTCTATTTCTTTTTTTTATTGTTTGCTGTGTTGCTCACCATGCATCTGCACAATCTGTGCGTATAAAATATGAATTGGAAAATGCAACAGCCATACCCAATGATATTGCATTAGAAACAAATTTTGCCAATAGCCTTTCAGCAAAAGCCTACCTCGCTCAGCTACCTGCTCAGTTGCAACTAAAAGGGTATATGGCGGCATCCATTGACAGCATTGCTGAAAGCAAAGATCAACTCATTGTACAACTCTTTCTGGGTGAAGTTTATAAATGGAGTACAGTTGTAATAGCTGATGCCGATGAAGCTATGTTGCGCAGCATTGGATATGACAATCGTAGTTTTTCTGGTAAAGTTTTTACAACACAATCTGTCGAAAAATTATATGAAATTATTTTGGATAAAGAGGCGGCAAATGGCCATCCTTTTGCTGCTGTAAGTTTGGATAGCTTTTCTTTTAACGGTGCTTCCATTACAGCAAAGCTGAAAATAAACGCTGGTGCGGTTTATACTATTGACAGCATAATAGTAACTGGAGATATCAAACTAAGTCCGGCCTTTTTATATCGGTATCTTGGTATAGCTCCACATAGTTTATACAATGAAGAAAAACTCAGTACAATCAATAATAGGTTGTTGTTATTGCCCTATTTACAACAGACAGCGCCTTGGGAAATTGATTTGCTCAATACAGGTGCTGTACTACGTCTTCACTTGACTGCCACACGCAGCAATCAAGTGAATATTTTAATTGGCCTATTACCCAATAATAATCAACTCAATGGCAAATTATTATTTACCGGCGAAGCCAATATTGCCTTGCAAAATGCATTGGCACTGGGAGAAACAATTGGTGTAGTTTGGCAGCAATTACAACCTGCATCACCAAGGCTCAACATACAATATGTGCATCCCTATTTTTTAGGAATGGCAGCAGGCATAACCGGGCAGTTTGAACTCTATAAAAGAGATTCAATTTTTTTAAATCTACGTTCACAATTGGGTATTCAATATGAAATTAATAGCAATCAATCAGGCACAGTGTATGTGCAGAATCAACGCACCAATGTATTGTATGTAGATACGCTATCCGTTAAGATTTCCGGAGTATTGCCTCTGTTTTCAGATGTAAGTACAACAGGGCTTGGAGCCATGTATCAATATTATAATACAGATTATCGTTTCAACCCAAGAATTGGAAATGAGGTATGGTTTAATATGTCAGCAGGTAGAAGAGTACTTAGAAGAAATAATGCAATTGAACAAATAGCAGATCCTTCATTTGATATTAATAAATTATATGATTCAGTAAAAAGCAATACTTACTCTATAAAACTACAAGCCGCATTATCACATTATTTTCCTTTGGGTAGGCAGGCTACCTTAAAAATTGGAGCTCAGGCCGGGTGGCTGGAAGCTGCCAGTTATTTTCAAAATGAATTGTTTCAGGTGGGTGGATTTAAACTGCTGCGTGGTTTTGATGAAGAAGCAGTGTTTGCAAATCGATACTTAGTAGGTACTATTGAATACCGCCTCTTAATTGATCGAAATTCGCGGCTGTTTGCATTTTCAGATTTGGGCACTTCATATAATCAGGCCATTACAGGTAAACAATACAATAGTTATTGGGGAGTTGGTGCCGGTGTAAGTGTGGAAACAAACACTGGTATTCTTAGTTTTTCATTAGCCGCAGGCAAACAAAATGATAACCCATTTGATACAAGGCAGCTTAAACTACATTTTGGTTTTGTGAGTTTGTTTTAAGTCTAATTTTTTAATTTTTATTGCTTCGCAAAATGATGATACGCAAATCAATCACAATTTGAACTACGACGGGTATCTATGATATATTGAATTTTCCAAATACCATTTAGTCTTACCAATTGAAAAGAGTTGACGCCACAATGTATAAAGTTGCCATTAAAATAAAATTGATAGGGAGTCCAAACAGTAGCTAAGGGTCCATCAATATGTATAGCGCCTATGGTGATACGCTCATCTAAACTTCCCGGCAAATAGGAGCTAATAGAAGTGGCAAATGCATCTAAAGTTTCATCTGCAACAATTATTTGTCCATCTTTATTTTTTGTAATAGTTTGTAGTATTGGTGCAGGTGTAAAGCTTTGGCGGAGTAAGAAGGTATCACTCTTATGCATTGCTGTAAACAAAAGTTCAACTGCTTTTTGTACGCTATCAGTTGTGGTTTGAGCCGATAAGTGTTGGAATGAAAAAACAAATATTGTTATAGCTACTATTTTTATCATGTACTTTTATTTAAAACAAAAATATATTTCTACTTATTGCAATTATTTCTTTGTGATAAGCGGAATGAATAAGTTTTTAATTACAGTGTGTAGCCACAAGTTGTATTTTTGAGAGTAGGTGTAAAAAAGCTGCTCTTTTTTATTTAGGAATTACATTTACTTTATCTATGAACCTATCTGCTCAGTTTTCATCAGATGATTTACAGCAGCATGCCCAGCAATTGCTTTATGCAGTAAAGACTGATGCTTCTATTGATGTTTTTATTGATTCCATTGGCAAGTTCGATTTCCAATCCATTGAAATATTATTGGACACAGATAGCAAGAAAAAAGAGTTTTGGCTAAATATATATAATGCATATACACAAATTCTTCTAAATGTTGATAAGGCTGTATACACAAAACCTCATCAGTTCTTTTCGCAGAAAAAAATAATCGTTGCCGGAAAAAAAATGAGTTTAGATTTAATAGAACACGGATTGCTACGCAAATCAAAAATAAAACCTAGCCTCGGCTATTTAAATAAACCATTTGTATCTGAACTTGAAAAAAAGTGGCGTATGGATACCTTAGATGCACGCATACACTTTGCATTAAATTGTGGTGCTACAAGCTGCCCGCCAATTGCTTTCAATGCTGCATCAAAAATAGATGCACAATTATACGCTGCTGTCACAATTTTTTTACAACGTGATGTGTTTTATGATACAATAAGTAATACTGTAACAATCTCAAAAATTTTCAGCTGGTTTAGAGGAGATTTTAGTGGTAAAAAAGGGACAGTTCAATTCCTCAAAAATTATAGCATCTTACCCATTGATGCGGAGCCAACAATCATCTATAAAAAATGTTATTGGTCTTTTTTGAGGAAAAATTTTGAGGAATAAGGATGGTGCGTGAGCAAAAAAAACATCTATGGTATGCATAGATGTTTTTTAAAAAGCAATGTCATACTACAATATGTTATTTGATCAAAATATGTGCTATTTTTTTCCTACAACCGAAAATGGATTAGGTTCATTTTTTATAGCTGAAATAAAACGGCTGCAAGAATTAATTACAATTGTTGGCAAAGATGTACTGGTGCAATTTTCCAAAGTAACTTCTACCGTATATGAACCAGCATCTTTTGCAATATAACCAAAAGATATGGCACCGGGAATAGCTATATTGTCCTTATACCATTGGTACTTAAAATGGCTATATTTTGTGGTAAACAGATAAACAGAGTCAGTATTGCAAATATCAAGATTTCCCTGTTTTGAAATAAGCGGTATTTTTCTATTTTCATCTATTTGCATATTACAGTTATCATCAATCCCGTTACACATTTTCTCTTTTGCCCCAGGATAAATAAATTTATTACCATCATTGCAATCAGTATTTGTTGCAGCAAAACCAGATGGTTGAAAGTATTTTATCACTGAATCAGAACCAATTCCAAATCCATCATTATCTATATCTCTATACCATGTCCTTTTTTGATAAGCGGGGGGCTTTGCAGCCAACCATCCTTCTGTTAGTAGATTGCGCATATCATTTAAAGTATTTTGCCAAGCAGGGTTAGTAGCAAGGTTAGTATATTCAAAGGGATCGTTTGTTATGTCGAATAATTCTTCTCCATATCCTGGCCATGAGTTATAATGAAAATTTTCAGTACGTACTGCTCTTCCCGTTATGTTATATTGTTTTTTTCGATAGACTTGTGAGAAAGCGGCTTTCGTCCATATAGCATCCGGCTTTTCTAAAAGTGGTACAAGACTACTTCCCTCCATACTATCTGCTTGGGGTAGATTACATAGTTCAGTAAGTGTTGGAAATATATCTACCAGCTCCACGGGTCTACTACAAACACCAGATGAATAACCTGGGGCACAAATAATAAAAGGTACTCGTAGGCATTCTTCAAATATGGTAAGTTTCAGCCATAAACCTTGATGTTCACCCATTTGCAAACCATGATCACTCCAAAATACGACAACTGCATTTTCCCAAGTGTTCAAACTATCCATTGCATCTAATAGACGACCAAGCTGCT
>CALAGJ010000133.1 GCA_937892395.1 uncultured Parafilimonas sp. | reverse complement strand
GATGGTAATAGCTATTACAAATCTTCTGATGCAGGAATCATTAAAGTGAGCATGCCCAGTTTTGAAGAAACAACAATTGCCACTACAAGTCAATTGACACCAGCCGGAAAATCGTCCCCAATAAAAATTAGAAACTTCTTTTTTAGCGAGGATGGACAGAAAATTCTATTATTTACCAATAGTAAAAAAGTGTGGCGCTATGATACAAGGGGTGATTATTGGATATTAAATACAACAACTAACACACTAAAGCAAGTAGGTGCAAATATGCCGACAGCTTCGCTGATGTTTGCAAAACTATCACCGGATGGAAATAAAGTGGCTTATGTAAGTGGCCATAACATATATATGGAAGATATAAATAGTGGAGCAAATAAGGCACTTACAACGGATGGTACTGACCGATTAATAAACGGCACTTTCGACTGGGCTTATGAAGAAGAATTTGATTGTAGAGATGGATTTAGATGGAGTCCTGACAGCAAGCAAATAGCCTACTGGAAAATAGATGCTTCAAAAATCAGAAACTTTTTGATGATCAATAATACGGATTCCTTGTATTCATTTACAGTGCCTGTTGAATATCCAAAAACAGGTGAGCGGCCATCCCCATGTTATATCTATACCGTGCAGGTGGAAAATGGAAATACAGTAAAAATGAATATTCCCGGCGAAGCTGATAATAACTATATACCCCGTATGGAATGGGCTGCAAACAGTACTGAACTTGTTATACAACAACTTAATCGGAAGCAAAATGAAAGCCATGTAATGTATTGTAATGCTGCCTCAGGCAATGTGCAAAACGTATATGATGAAATAAGTGATACCTGGATTGATATAAAGGCAAGATGGGCCAATAATCCAACAGGTTGGGAATGGATAAAGAATGGCACTTGCTTTTTATGGGTTACAGAAAAAGATGGATGGAGGCATGTGTATGAAGTAACAAGAGATGGCAAAAAGGAATCTTTGCTTACAAAAGGAAATTATGACGTAATAACGATAGAAGGATGGGATGAAAAAACTGGCTATATTTATTTTATGGCTTCGCCAGATAATGCCACACAAAGCTATTTATATCGTGTAAAAATGGATGGCAAAGCTGCGGCCGAGAGATTGAGCCCGGCCAATGAAAATGGCACACATGATTATGATTTAAGTACAAATGGCATGTATGCTCAGCACAATTGGAGCAATATCAGTACTGCACCAAAAACAAACTGGGTAAGCCTCCCAGCCCACACCACCATCAAGGCAGAAAAAGATGAACTGTCTTATCCTACAGACCCTGTAAAGATGATACAAGTAACCACAGCAGATGGCATTACAATGGATGGTTATGTAATAATGCCAACAAATTTTGACAGCACAAAAAAATATCCTATTGTATTTTATGTATATACCGAACCTGCTGCCACCACTGTAACTGATCAGTATGGTGCTGCTGGAAATTTTTTATATAATGGTGATATGGCGGGTGATGGCTATATTCAAATAAGTTTAGACGGCAGAGGTACACCGGCACCAAAAGGAACCTACTGGAGAAAATCAATTTATAAAAATATAGGCCGTATCAATATCAGGGATCAGGCAATGGCAGCAAAAGAAATATTAAAATGGAAATATGTAGATGCTGATAGAGTAGCTGTTTGGGGCTGGAGTGGTGGTGGTACAGCCACACTCAATTTATTATTTCAACATCCTGAAATTTATAAAACAGGAATTGCAATAGCTGCAGTGCCCAGTATGTTTACTTACGATAATATTTATCAGGAGCGCTATATGGGTGTGCCACAGGAAAATAAAGCCGATTATGAAGCGGGAAGCCCTATTACCTACGTAAAAAATTTAGCAGGTCATTTGTTATATATTCATGGCACAGGGGATGATAATGTGCATTATCAAAATGCTGAATTACTTTTAAATGAAGTAATCAAGCAAAATAAAGTGATTGATTTTATGGCTTATCCAAACCGATCTCACGGCATATCTGAGGGCAAAGGAACATTTCAACACCTTAGTAATTTATATACTACATTTTTAAAGCAATGGTGCCCACCAGGTGCCCGATAGCATTACATTACAAAAGTTACTTTCAAAACAGATTTAGAGCATAAGTAAAATATATTAATCCTCATAGTAGCATTTTCTACAGCGGGGTTCATAAGTATCTTTTTCACCTAGTAATACTTGTGATGATTGATTAGTTTTGCGGTATGATATACTGGCAATGCTACCACACTTCATACAAATAGCATGTAGCTTGGTAATATAATCTGCAATAGCAAGCAGTTGTGGCATTGGGCCAAATGGCTGGCCTTTAAAATCCATATCTAATCCCGCCACAATAACACGAATGTCTTTTTTAATGAGTGCTTCACAAACCATTACAATATTTTCATCAAAAAACTGAGCTTCATCAATGCCTACAACTTCTACATCCTGCGCAAGCAGCAGTATCTTTTGTGAATTTTCTACCGGGGTACTCATAATGGCATTACTATCATGGCTCACTACTTTTTCTTCATCATATCTGGTGTCTATGGCAGGTTTGAAGATTTCCACTTTTTGGTTTGCAATGCGTGCTCTTTTTAACCGACGAATTAATTCTTCGGTTTTACCGCTAAACATGCTACCACAAATTACTTCAATCCAACCTCTTCGCGATGTAGGTTCTATAAACATGGAATAATTTTATGATTCATTTTTTTAATGAATGCTGCAATATTCACCCTGTTTTATTAGCTTGCCAACATTCTTATTTAATTGTTGATACATAATGGATAACTCAAATAGAATTGCCACCTTAATTGATAAACTGAAAGAGCAAAATGCTCAGGGCCTTCCTTATTCATATCTTATGATAACTGCTCAAATGCTTTTGTCTGAATTAACGATCGATACTAACAGATCTGGTGCAGTTGTAGGAAGTGCAGTAGTCTCAAACCCTTTTGTTACTAACACCGCCAATCAAGTTTCAAATCTGGATGAAAATTCAACACAACAGGCACAAGCACTCAAGTTAGAAAATACAAGTGATAACAGGTTTGCTCTCCCAAAACTTGACTTACCCGAAATTCCGTTTTTGCGCAATTGGTCAGAAGAAAAAACTGCTGACACAAATACAGTATCACAAAAACTCACTGAATCAATTCAAGAACCTCAGACAGAAAGCATAGTAATTCCTCAGGAAAAAGCAGAACTCCATGAAAAGCTCCAATACAATGAGGAGTATGATATTAATGAAAAACTTAATGAGAATAAAGTGGAATTGGCATCTCTGTTAAATGCAACACCTTTAGCAGATTTAAGAAATGCAGTGGGTATTAATGATCGGTTTGTATTTATTCAAGAACTGTTCAATGCAGATGAAAACATGTATGAAAGATGTATAAAAACGATCAATGCCTTTACAACTTTTGCAGAAGCACAATCTTGGATAAAACGGGAATTAAAAGTAAAATTAGGATGGAAAGAAAACAGTGAATCAGTACTGCATTTTGATCAATTGGTGAAGAGACGTTTTTCCTGAATATATCTAAGAATTTCCTGTGTAGCCCCAGCTTTTTCTTTTACATAATCACCCGCTATCATACAGGCTTTTTCATAAACCTTTGGATGATGCATCAATTGCATGAGTTCCTCTTCTAATTCCAATGCTCCACGCACATCAAAAGCACCACCAAGTTTGATTAATTCCAAAGCTTCTAAACTTTTATCATGTTCCGGACCAAAAAGAACGGGTTTGTAATATACAGCAGCTTCCAAAATATTGTGAATGCCATCACCCCTAAATCCTCCACCAACCATGCATACTTTTCCATATTTATAGATATGTTTCAGCATGCCTATATTGTTTATAATTAAAACATTGACACCAGTTGGCAATTCTTTTTTTGAGTGATACAAACTGAGGTAATCGCTATATAAAACAGCTTGATCAAAAATTCGCATACATTGATCAATTCTTTCGCCACTGATATCATGAGGGGCAATTACAAAACGCATTTCAGGGTGCGTAGAGGCAAAATGCCTGAGTTCCTTTTCATCCTCATGCCAGGTGCTGCCGGCAATAATTGTTTCGTGATTTTTACAAAAAGCCTCTACTTCCGGAAATAACTTTTTTTGCTTAGCCACTTCAATTACCCTGTCAAAACGGGTATCTCCGGCTACCGTATAATTTAAAAGACCAATACTTTTTAATAGCGATGCAGAATTTTCATCTTGTAGAAAAAAATGGTTGATAAAGAAGAGCATTTGTTGATACCATTTTCCATACCACTGAAAAAAACTAAAATCTTCCCTAAATATACCCGATACTAAAAAAACTGGAATTTTGTTTTGGTGCGCTATCGCTAAATAATTATACCAATATTCATACTTTATGAGAAACAAACAAGCAGGCTTCACCAATGCATAAAATCTTTCTGCATTTTTTGGATGATCCATTGGCATGTAAAAAATATAGTCTGCGCCAGAATAATTTTTCTGTTGCTCATATCCCGAAGGGGAAAAAAAAGTCAAGACAATTTTTACCGTGGGATGATTTGTCTTAAATGATTCAATGAGTGTACGGCCTTGTTCAAACTCTCCCAGCGAAGAAGCATGAAACCAAACTTTAGGGCTGTCGTCATTCCCAATCTTTTCAGCTATTTTTTCAAAAATATTTTCTCTGCCTTTGTACCATAAACCAGCTTTGCGGCTCACAGGAGAAATTAACTTGGCCACTCGTGGATAGAGGTAAATGAATAGTTGATATAAGTATTTTCCGATCATTTTGATTGATTGCAAATATGCACATTAAAATATGATAAGTTGTATTGTTTCATCATGCAAACAATAAAAAGACAGGATATGATGAATGCTAATTTGAATAAAGCTTTATGGAATTGTTGTTCAACAGCTTTTGTCATACGCATCATGATTTGATACAAGATAAGTAGTTCCTTCTAAGGCCAAAGCAGTGTTTGGAAAAATTTGTTTGGTTTCTTCTAAAAACAACTGGAGCACATTATATTTACTACTAAAGTGCCCAATAATCAAACTTTTTACACCCGCCATTTTTGCAATTTTTGCTGCATCTTCAGTAGTACTGTGGTATCTTAATACTGCCCTTTCACTTTCATTTTTTAAATACGTGGTTTCATGATATAGTAATGAGGCAGCTTGCACTGCTGTTGCAATGGATTCATTGTAGCAAGTATCTGCGCTGTATGCATAACTCCTTGCTTTGTAACCAGGCTTTGTAACCAAACTATTTTCAATCATTTCTCCAGCATCATTCATTACATTCTCTCCATTAGTCAATTTTTCAAATGCAGTATTTGGAATCTTACATGCAGCGGCTTTTTCAATATCTAACCTGCGTGGCTTCCTTTTTTCACGGATAATAAACCCATGACAACTGATGCGATGAAAAGACGCAAAGCAGTGTATTGAAAATTGAGGTGTATCATGCAGCAAACCTGCTTCCATAATTGGTTTGAAGATAATTTTATAAGGCAATACAGTACCCGCCGACATAAATATCTGTTGTAATAGAAATTCTAATTCTTGCGGAGCAAATAAATATAAATCCTGAGTACGACCTGCCAAGGCCATTGTGTTTAAAAGGCCAGGCAATCCAAAATAATGATCACCATGCAAATGCGAAATAAGGATGTATTGGATGCGGCTATGACGTATTTTATACAAAGCCATTTGCATTTGAGTACCCTCTCCACAATCAATTAAAAACTGATGTTGATTTAATGTAACAACCTGTGCAGCAGGATGCCTGCCATAGGCCGGCTGTGCAGAGTTATTTCCCAAAATTGTTACACCAAACATGATATGGTTTATATTTGAATGGCGGGAAAATAGGAAAATATTGATTTTAGAAATTATTTATTTACTCAAAATAAATGAAAAGATACAATCAAAACTATTAACCAAAAGAACAACTATCAAACAGTAGGGTTGTATTATTGTTATAATGAATTATGGAACCAGAAGTAAGAATATTTTTAAGAAAAGTAGCCCAAACAATTTTTGGAGGTCTGTTATGGATGACCATCAACACTGCCTTCGGAATAATGTTAGGCTTGGGGTTTCCTGAGGGTGCCATTGACATTTGGAATATTATTTTTTATATTTGGTTTATTGCAAGTCTTGGCGCTTTATTATACTGGTATTATAAAATGTGGAGCAGTCAAAATAAGAAAATAAATTAAATAAGTTCAATTAAATATTTAACTAAAATACCCAGCAATGCTGATGCTCATTAGTGATTCAATCCCTATTTATCAGTAAATGTTTTTTTGTCTTTAAGTTCAATTTGCAAGTAGTATGTTTTCATCGTCATTGTGTTAATTTTGATTATTAAATTCTTTGTCCAACCCTACGCCCAACTGTCTGATGCATGGTAAATAATTACAGATATAAAGCCGAATCTTGTGGGCATATTTCTTATAACCTTTGCTGCATGTTGGTGGCAAAAGGGAATTTTTCAGAATGTCGTCAACAACTGAAATACAGCAAATTTGGATAAAAGGCTTTGTTTTGGTTCTCATTAATGAGTACCTGCAATTAATACCCATTTTTGGATGCACTTTTGATTACTTAAATATACTTGCATCAGTGCCGGACACTTTTTTAGATTATGCATTGTTGCTACAAAAAATGAACAAAATAGTAGCAGCTAAGCGCAGAGCCATTTGATTACTTTACCGAGCCAATGATTTGAATCTGGCTAAGTACTTTCCTATAATATCAAACTCAATATTAACTATATCTTTTGGTTGAAGATATTGCATATTAGTATGTTGCCAGGTATAGGGAATGATAGCCACAGAAAATGTATCATCCATTACATTAAAACAAGTAAGACTGATTCCGTTTATACAAATGGAACCTTTCTCAATCATTAAGTGAGCGAACTTAGTATCAAACTTAAAGTTAATTATCCAGCTGCCATTGGCGTCATTAATTTCACTACAAGTAGCTGTAGCATCCACATGACCCTGCACAATATGACCATCCATCCTGCCATTGAAGGTCATACATCTTTCAATATTGATTAGTTGTCCTTTTTCCCATTTACCTGCATTCGTTTTTTCCAAAGTTTCTTTAATGGCAGTTACTTTATGTATTCCATTTTGAACGGATTCAACAGTAAGACAAATTCCATTATGACTCACACTTTGATCTATTGTCAAGTCATTTGAAATAGAAGAACTCATTTCAAATGTCAAGTTATCGCCACTTTTCTCAATATTTTCAACAGTTGAAATACTTTCAATGATTCCTGTAAACATGCTGCAAAGAAATGCTTTAACACCAAAGTATTAAATATTACCAGAATAAAATGAGCAATCATTGATACAAAAATTACGCTTTTGAAAATCCTCTGTTACATTTGTACCACAAATAAAAAAATGATAGCAATAGGAAATATATTGGTGAGTGATCAATTGATTGAAGAAGAATTTGTTTGTAATATCAGTAAATGCAAAGGTGCTTGCTGTGCAGATGGAGATGCGGGTGCACCACTTACAAAGCAAGAACTTGAAATCCTCGCCAATGAATATGAGCACATAGAGCCATATCTGACCCCACAGGGAAAAACAGTAATCAATAAACAAGGAAAATACACCTATGATGTACATTTTGGATGGGTTACCCCAGTTATTGATGGAGAAATGTGTGCCTATGGTTTCAGAGACAAAATAGGTGCTATAAAATGTGGGATTGAGCAGGCGTTTAATGATGGTAAGCTTGTCTGGAAAAAACCAATCAGTTGTCATCTTTATCCCATTCGTATTGCTACTACAAAATCTGATGAAAAGATTGAAATGGTTAATTATGAACCCCGGCCAGACAACTGCAAATCTGCTTGTAGCCTGGGTAAAGAGTTGAAAGTACCTGTTTACAAGTTTTTAAAAGAAGCAATAGAGCGAAAATATGGTGCATCTTTTTATGAGGCTTTGGACGCTGTAGCTATTCACACAAAATCAAATAAATAATGAGTAAAATTCAGCATACTTTTTTAGCTAAAAGCCGTATAAAAGCGGCCGACATGGAACATAGGCGTAAAATAAATTTCAATATTGGAAAATATAATGCTGCTGTGCCAGTTGGTAAATCACAGTTTCAGGATATTGAATCTGCCAGAAAAGTAGCCAAAAATATAAAATGGGCAGCCATTGAAAACCTATCATCACTGTTGGAAAAATTTGAAACAAATATTTCCAACAGAGGTGCCCGAGTATATTGGGCTGAGGATGCAAAAGATGCACATTTAATTATAGATCAGATATGCAAAGAAAAAAACTGCACCACTCTCGTTAAAAGTAAGAGTATGGTTACAGAAGAAATACATCTGAATGATCACCTTGAAAAAATGGGGATTGAAAGTATAGAAACTGATTTAGGAGAATATATACAACAATTGGACGGTGAGCCGCCATACCATATTGTAACCCCGGCTATGCATAAAAGCAAAGAAGATGTTGCAAAATTATTTGCTGAAAAATTAGGTGTACCAGAGGGTCAATCCCCGGAGCAAATAACACGCATAGCAAGAGAAAAACTTCGTGAAAAATATATAGAAGCACAAATAGGTGTTACAGGTGCAAATTTTATAATAGCTGATACAGGGTCAGTAGCTATAACAGAAAATGAGGGCAATGCAAGGCTAAGCTCTGCATGGCCAAAAACCCATATAATAATAGCAGGCATAGAAAAAGTGATTCCTTCCATTACAAACTTATCATTGTTCTGGCCTTTGTTATCTACCTTTGGTACTGGTCAAAAACTCACAGTTTATAACTCAGTAATTAGTGGTCCAAAGCAGCCCAACGAAACAGATGGACCGGAAGATTTGGTTGTTATTTTACTGGATAATGGTCGTACAAATTTACTCGCAAATCCCAAAACCAGAGAATCACTATACTGTATAAGATGTGGTGCTTGTTTAAATGCATGCCCAGTGTATAAAAATATAGGTGGACACAGTTATGGCAGTACATATAGTGGACCTATTGGAAAAGTAATTACCCCGCACCTCCAAGGTGTAAAGGAATTTAAGCATTTGAGTTATGCTTCGTCTCTATGTGGCAATTGTACAGAAGTTTGTCCTGTACGTATAAATTTACATGAATTGATTTTAGACAACAGACATCTAGCTGTAGCTAATGGAGAAAGTACGTTAACAGAACGAGTAGCGTGGAAGATGTGGAAGCAGGCTAGCATGAATCGCAGGTGGATGAATACTGCATCAGGCAATATTAAAAACAAAGTTGTAAATAAAATTTTTAAGTCCTGGATACAATACCATGACACGCTCCAGTTTGCTGAAAAATCCTTTAATGAAAGTTGGAAAGACTTTTAAAAGCTATTTTTCTCACTAAATATTTAGACAAGAAAATAGCTTATTAAGACAATTTATTACATCTACGAAATAGAGTTTTTGTTCCTAGTTTTGTTATACTTCATTGATATTCAATTTTTAAGACAATTTCAATTTAATAATAACTATACCTTATCTTTTTGCATAAGTGGCCTAAGCATTGTTTTGATTGAAACAAAATAATGAATGATATCGTTTCTTTGAATTATCCAATTATTCATTTAAACAATATCTAAAATGAAAACCATGTATTCCTTTGCAGGAATTATTCTTTGCATACTCATGACAGCTGTCTCCTGTAAAAAAGATATAAAATCCGAGGTTACTACTGCAGCAGCTCAGGATTTTAGTGTTAAAAGTGGTTACAAAAACTCTTGGGGAATCGTAATAAGTAAATCAGGAACGAGTAGATCTGAATCAGAAAACTTACTAAATCAGTATGGTTTAGAACCCTTCAATAAAATAGCACTTTCGAATAATTACGGAGTACAATTTTACAGGGCCAGTCTTGTTAAAGAAGATTGGGACAGAAGTAAATCCGGCTTTCTACTTACCTATGATAGTTACACAGCAAATAACTTAGCAGTGGTGCTAAATTTAAACTGGTTGGATAATAAAGATCCAGTAACTTATCAAGACATACCTCAGCCCTTTGCTGATAATGCGCTTAACACCAATAGTGTATATTATAAATGGATTAAAGAGGTGGTAGATAGTTTGTCAAAACCAACAAGAATAAAACCTGCTCTAATTGTTGTAGAAAATGAAGAAAATAATAGTTTTTACCATATCGTAGAAACAGAATCAGATTTTATGAAGTACATCAATATGCTTCAGGCTGTAATAAATATTTGTAAACCAAAAGGAATACCCGTTACCAATGGTGGTATTATACCAAAAGATTTACAGCTTACCGCTCACGACTGGTTAAAAAACTCACAAAGAAGATTAGCTGATGCTCAGTTATACGCTTGGAATGCTTTTATGCCCTCGATGTATTACACACTTTATCCTCCGAAGCCGGCTGGCATTGGCTCCGAGGGAATTGAAAATTTAAAATTTAAAGTATCCAGAGCTTTATTTTTTCTAAACAAATACAAAACTATGGGCGTGTCATGTATCAATTTTCATTGGTATGAGCCTACAAAAGCAGCAGGTTGGAAAGATGATAAAAATAATGGAACAGCTTGGGATAAAGGGGTAAATAAAAACCATACAAGCATCAACGTGCTTGAAACAACAATGGAATTTATGATAAATTATAACGCTCCTAAAAAGATTATTACAAACGAAATTGGAGTAGTAACACATAGTGATTGTTTAGTAAGAGAATTGATGACAAAGGTTGCAGCTAAACCTTATGGTGCTTTGGACTTGGCTTGTTTGTATGATGGTGATGGTTTCAATATTTATGATGCAAAAGCCTTTCATAACTCCTTCCCCGAAACATCAAGCCCAATCTACACATTAAGACCAACAGGTGATATGGTGTCGAAGTTTATAAAAAATCAAAATACAAATAGTTGTACGCCGGAATAATATTGTATAATAATATGATAAAAAGAGATCTTATCAAGCTCTTTTTATTTGTTATAATATAAATTAAGTAATATCGTGTTATGTGTTGATTAATGCATATTTACAACTCCATAAAACAAATAACATTTTTCAATTCCATCATTTATTTACCAGCTTTACTACAGGTATCAACATCTCTTCTAAACTAATGCCGCCATGTTGAAATGTATTCCGGTAATAATTGGCAAAATGATTATAATTGTTTGGATAACAGAGGTATAAATCTTCTTTGGCAAAAATGAAACTAGAGTTAATATTGGGCGATGGTAAACCTGCCTGTGCAGGATTCCTAAATGCCAATACATCTCTTGCTTCATAATTTAAATTTCGGCCATGTTTGTATCTTAAATTAGCGGTGGTTTGTTTATCGCCGATCACTTTTACAGGAGTATTAACACGTGTGCTTCCATGATCAGTAGCCAAAATAATCTGTATATTTTTATCCGCAATTTTTTTTAATGCTTGATTGAGCGGACTATGCTCAAACCAGCTGCGGGTAATGCTTCTATAACTTACTTCATCTGCTGCTAGCTCTTTTAAAATTTCCATTTCTGTACGTGCATGGCTTAGCATATCTACAAAATTATACACGATTACATTGAGGTCATTGTTAAGTAAATTATGAATTGAATTTACAAGATGTTGTCCATCATTATGATGCGTAATTTTTGTGTAGCTAAATTTTATGTGCTGAAAACCTGCTTGTATTAATTGATTTTGTAAGAAGGTTTCTTCATGCAAATTTTTGCCACCCTCATCATCGTCATTTTTCCATGCCTGTGGAAATTTTTTTTCAATTTCAACAGGCATCATTCCTGCAAAAATTGCATTGCGACAATATTGTGTAGCAGTAGGCAAAATACTATAAAAAGTATCCTCCTCAACTATTCGAAATTGCTCAGCTAGTATGGGCTGAATGGATTTCCATTGATCAAATCTTAAATTATCAATCAGCACAAAGAATAATGGAGTTCCTTTTTGAAGATTTGGAAAAACCTTTTCTTTCAATAGAGTATGACTCATCACTGGTTTTGAACTGGCTTTCCCCTGCACCCAATCAGCATAATTTTTACTGATAAACTTAAAAAATTCCGTGTTTGCTTCCTGCTTTTGAGTTTGCAGCACTTCTTGCATTTCGGGGCTATCCGTTTTAGCCATTTCCAATTCCCAATATACTAACTTTTTATAAATATCCATCCATTCGTTATAGTCAGGATTACTATTAAGTGCTGTAAATAAATTTCGAAACTGTTGCTGATATGCCAATGTAGTTTTTTCAGAAACAAGCCTTTTATTATCAATGATTTTTTTAAGGCTCAATAGTACCTGATTTGGGTTTACAGGTTTTATCAGGTAATCTGAAATTTGACTTCCAATTGCATCATCCATCAAATTTTCAGTTTCATTTTTGGTTATCATAACCACAGGAATATTACTATTGGCTTCCTTAATTTTTTCCAATGTTTCAAGACCGGTTATGCCGGGCATACTTTCATCTAAAAGCACCACATCAGGAGGAGTATCTTTTACAAAATCTATGGCATCAAAACCATTGGCACGTGTATGAACTAAATATCCTTTTTGCTCTAAAAAAAATTTCTGCGATTGTAGGCTTTCAATCTCATCATCCACCCAGAGTATAGTCGCTATAGACATAGTCTTTTAATTTTTGATTTTTTCTTGTACTAATTTTTGTTTTCAAAGGGATTTGCAAATCTGCCATTTAGCTTGCACTTTTGTTTCAATCAATTTCTTTTTAACAGAATAATAAGTATGAAGCATCCCGGCAAAATTATCAACGACCCGGTATATGGTTTTATTGCTATTGATAATCCGTTAAATTTTAAAATACTGGAGCATCCTTGGTATCAGCGCCTTCGGCGAATATATCAAATGGCATTGGCACATTTAGTATATCCGGGTGCCGTACATAGCAGACTGCATCATTCTATGGGTGCATATCACCTCATGCACCAGGCCATCAGTGTACTCAGACAAAAGGGTACAGACATATCCTCGGAAGAAGAGCATGCTGCTAAAGCCGCCATACTGCTACACGATATTGGGCATGGACCTTTTAGCCATGCATTAGAGCATGTGCTTATTCCAGATCAGCACCATGAAACACTGGGTTTGCAAATGATGCAGCAAATGAATCGGGAATTTAATGGTGCATTAGAACTTGCCATATCCATTTTTACAAATCAGTACCACAAGCCTTTTCTACACCAGTTAATCAGTGGGCAACTTGATGTTGATAGAATGGATTATTTAACCAGAGATAGTTTTTATACCGGAGTAAGTGAAGGAGTAATAGGATATGACCGTATTATTAAAATGCTTGTGGTACACCAAAATCAATTGATGGTGGAGCAAAAAGGCATACACAGCATTGAAAAATTTCTCGTATCTAGAAGGTTGATGTATGGACAAGTTTATTTACACAAAACAGTGCTGGCTGCTGAAAAAATGCTCATTAAAATTATTGAAAGAGCAAGATCTGTAGGAGCAAATGCTACAACAGAAAGTTTAGATAGCATTTTGCATCTTTCATATTCCGCTGAGAATTTATTACATACATTTTGCGCCATTGATGATTTTGATGTGATGAGTTCTATCAAAAAATGGACAAAGCATAAGGATGGCATACTCAGTATGCTTTCCAACGGTATTTTAAACAGACGATTGTATAAATGCAGACTGCAATCCACACCATTTGACCAAGCACTTGTAAAAGCGCATGAACAAAAAATTTTGGATCAAACAAATTTACCGAAGGAATTAATAGAGTATTTAGTCTTTGAAGGTCAAATCGACATTACTACTTACAAGCCGGAGGATGAGCTTATCCATATACTTTATAACGATGGGACTGTAAGAGATATTTCAGAAGTGGACAATGCACTTATACATCATACTTTATCAATGCCGGTTAAAAAATTCTACATTTGCAGCTACCCTATTCAATCATCATAAATAAAGCAAATACTTAAAAAATATGCAATTTACGGCAGAAGCAATTGCTTCATATCTAAGTGGTACAGTAGAGGGGGATGGTGCTATATCAGTAACCGCTTTTGGAAAAATTGAAGAAGCAGTGGAAGGTCAATTAAGTTTTTTGGCAAATCCAAAATATGAGCCTTTTTTATACACTACAAAGGCCTCTGTGGTAATTATAAATAATGATTTACAATTAAGACAAAAAGTTGCAGCTACACTCATACGTGTGCCAAATGCTTATGATGCTTTTGCATCATTGTTAGAGCTATATCAGCAGGCTAAGGAGCAAAGTTTTAAAGGCATAGAAGAACCAATTTTTTTAGATACTACTGCAAAAATTGGAGAAGATATTTATGTAGGCGCATTTGCATATATCGGAAAAAATGCTATTTTAGGAAATCAAGTAAAAATATATCCCGGAGTGTATATTGGAAACAATGTATCAATAGGTGATGGCACTGTATTGTATGCCGGTGTAAAAATTTATCATGACTGCAAACTTGGCAAAAACGTAATTATCCATTCAGGTGCAATTATAGGTAGTGATGGATTTGGCTTTGCCCCACAGGCAGATGGAAGTTTTAAAAAAATTCCTCAAACAGGAAATGTGGTTATAGAAGATGAAGTAGAAATAGGAAGTAACAGTACCATAGACCGAGCTACCATAGGAAGCACTCTCATTCGCAGAGGCGTAAAAATAGACAACTTGGTACAGGTAGCTCATAATGTAGAAATTGATCAAAACACGGTAATTGCAGCTCAAGCAGGTATAAGTGGCAGTACCAAAATTGGCAAGCAAGTACGCATAGGTGGTCAGGCAGGCATTGTGGGGCACTTGGTGCTGGGAGATGCTAGCCAAGTGAATGCGCAGAGTGGTGTTACAAAAAATATTAAAGAAAAAGGTGCCGTTACTGGTTCTCCTGCTTATGATTATAATGCAATGCTACGTAGTCAAGGAGCTATACGCAGATTACCACAATTAGAACAGCGTGTTGCAGCATTAGAGGCTTTGATAAAAGCAATGAATGTTTCATTGAAATCTTAAAATGTTTCAAAACTTTTTACCGTTTTTCACCAATGAGAATTTCTCGCTTAAGAACTGATTCATTTTCACGTTTACAATTTTTTTTTGGATTCGTTTTTTGTCATTGATACCTTTAATCAAAAACGCCCAATCTCAAAATATTGGTGGAGTCATTAATAGTTATGCATTGATTGATTCATTGGACATTTGTAACAACAGATTATACTTAAATGCAAATCAGTATGGAAGTTTTTCCAAAGGAGACACTGTTTTACTAATACAAATGAAAGGGGCCGATTTGTTTGAAAATGTCAATAATCAAAGATTTGGAAAAGTTAGGGATTTTAAAAAAGCAGGCAATTGTGAAATTAATTATGTTGGGGCTGTGCAGCCAGGATATATTGAGTTAAAAAGTACTCTTGTTAATACTTTTAATATTGGATCTGGAAAGGTACAACTTGTCAAAATACCACAATACAAAGATGCCACAATCACGCAAACATTAAAACCGCTGTATTGGAATGGTAATATAGGTGGAATCTTGATCTTTTTTGTATCTGGCACACTCTTTTTTGGCGGATATTGATGCATCGGGATATGGGTTTGACGGTGGCAAATCCAATACGACTTTACCCTCAAATGGTAGTTGCACAGTGGATAGCTTTTTTTATGTAAAAGATGCCGCTATTGCTGCTGCAAAAGGAAATACTTACGCAAATCTTGGAGATTCAACTTTTACTGGTAAAGGGAAAAAAGGATCTGGTGGAGGTGGTGGACAAGGATTTTCATCAGGAGGTGGCGGAGGTAGCAATGGAGGAAAGGGCGGCACCGAGGTATGCAAAATAGCGCTTGCAACAACCTCATTACAAATGCATGTATCGGACAAGATTCCATCCAAGTAGCAGTAACTACTTCGTCATTTGAATTTTTTCTACCAAATGCATTCACTCCAAATAATGATGGATTAAACGATTGTTTTGGTGTAAAATATATACCACCGGTTATCAGTTTCGAGCTAAATATTTATAATAGATATGCTCAATTATTATTTAAAACCAATGATCACAAAAAATGCTGGGATGGCCGCTATAACTCAATAAATCAACCTACCGGTTCTTATCTATACATTCTTAAAGCCAGCACCACCTGTGGAATAATCGAAAGAAAGGGTTTTGTGCAGATAATTAGATAAAAAAAGTCCCGATAAACGGGACCTTTTAGTTTTTCTTAAAAAATTAATTACAATACTGGTCAAATGCAGCTATTAGATTGTGTGCAATAGCCTGAGCACTCTTACCTTCAATCTGGTGGCGTTCTACCATGTGAACCAATTCTCCATCTTTAAACAATGCAATAGCAGGAGAACTTGGGGGATAAGGCATTAACTTTTCACGGATACTATTTACAGCTTCCACGTCAAAACCTGCAAAAGCAGTTGTAAGTCTGTCTGGTTTGTTGGTAGCATTATTAACTGCCATCAATACTCCTGGTCTTGCACTTCCTGCAGCACAACCACATACTGAGTTGATCATTACAAGTGTGGTGCCTTCTTGAGCAAGATTGGTAGAAACGGCATCACTATTCAATAATTCATCAAAACCATTATCTGTAAGTTCTGCTTTCATAGGCATTACTATTTCTGCTGGATACATATATAACTATTTTAGACTGCAAAAATAATTGACTTTTCTATAAGAAAAAAGTTAGAAAACATCTATAACATTTTTTGATAATTGATACTGTAATGCACGAACACCCATTTCGTAAAGCATATTTGACAATAATCATTAGCTCACTATAACGAATCATTGTTTTTATTTGCATAAAATAGTTTATGCCTATTCATTTTTATAAATATCATGGTACGGGAAATGATTTTATCCTTTTAGACAATAGAACAAATGTCTTCCATCTGAGTGCAGCGCAAATAAGGCAGATGTGTAGAAGATGTTATGGCATAGGTGCCGATGGCCTCATGCTATTAAATACAGCTCCGGGCTATGATTTTGAAATGAAATATTATAATGCCGATGGGAATGAAAGTTCAATGTGTGGCAATGGTGGCAGGTGTATCGTAAGGTTTGCCCACTCATTGGGCATTCATAAACTGCGTCATTCGTTCATCGCAGCAGACGGGCCACATGAAGCCACATTACAAGACAATGGATGGGTGCATCTTAAAATGAAATCCGTAGATGCAATAGAGGAGGTAGATGGATATGATATTATTGATACAGGATCCCCACATCTGGTCAAATCGGTAAGCAATATAATGCATTTTAATGTAGCGGAGCATGGCCGTCATATCAGATATAGCAAGCCTTTTGAGGAAAAAGGCATCAATGTAAATTTTACTGAAAATTTTGATAAATATATTTACGTACGTACTTACGAAAGAGGTGTTGAAGACGAAACTCAAAGCTGTGGCACAGGAGTAACTGCTGTAGCCCTGCTCAACTATCACAATGAGTTGGGTTTTAATAGAATTGAGATACAAACACCTGGCGGGAATTTAGCAGTGGAGTATAATAAAACCGGAGATGCTTCCTACGAAGATATTTGGCTATGTGGCCCGGCTGAATTTGTGTTTCAGGGTAATATAGAAGTTTAATGAAGCGTTGTCCGATTCCTTGATTTTTTCTCATATTGATGTTTTCCTATTCTACCTTTATACATTTGTAAAAAAATATTATGCCATCTTTTGATATAGCTGCTAAAGTAGATGCACAAACTTTAGACAATGCAGTAAACACTGTAAAAAAAGAATTGCAAAACAGATTTGATTTCAGAGATAGCCCTTGGGATATCGAATTGAATAAAAAAGATTTTGTCATTTCCATAGAAGCTGACAGCGATATGAAAATGAAGCAAATTATTGATGTACTCATAAGCCGTAGCATGAAGCAAGGCATAGAAGGCAGTGCCTTTGATTTTACAAAAGATGCATACCCCAGTGGAAAAATTATAAAAAAATCTGTGGCTGTTACCAATGGTTTAAAACAAGATGATGCTAAGAAGATAACCAAACTCATAAAAGATTCAGGATTAAAAGTGCAGGTACAGATTATGGATGATATCGTAAGGGTAACCGGAAAGAAAATTGATGACTTGCAAGATGTGATAGCAGCCTGTAGGAAT
>CALAGJ010000132.1 GCA_937892395.1 uncultured Parafilimonas sp. | reverse complement strand
AAACCTATTCATACATACAATTTCAATCTGCTCTATTTACCCAAACAAATGTTCATTTCTGGCGAATAGCCTTTCGTCATTGAAAAAATGCAGTTTGTCATAAAATTGTCAATAAACTGTAATTACATCCCATTTTTGCAAACAAATAATAGAAAAATAAAAGTAATAAGATGAAAAAAATTTTAAGTGTTTTAGCCCTATTTATGCTGCTTTCAGGGTTTGTAAATGCACAGCAAATAAGCGGTACAGCTTATTCACCAGAAGGTAAGCCTCTGGTTAACTTAACAGCTTCTTTAATTAAAAGCACTGACAGTTCGGTAGTAAAACTGGCCGTTACCAATGCAGATGGACGTTACCAATTTAATAATATTTCCGCAGGAAATTATAGATTACTCTTATCATACATTGGACTCGAAAACTGGTATTCTGATATTTTTGAAATCAATAGTAGCGATAAAACAATTGAATCTGTTACGATGAAAAAATCAGAAACAAATTCCTTACAATCAGTAACTGTGGTAAGCCGCAAACCAATGATAGAAGTAAAAGCGGATAAAACGATTCTAAATGTGGAAGGATCTGTAAATGCCATTGGACAAGATGCACTTGAACTATTGAGAAAATCACCCGGTGTATTGGTAGATAAGGATGATAATATAAGCCTTAGCGGTAAAAATGGAGTACAGATATATATTGATGGAAGACCCACACCACTAAGCAGTGCAGACTTGAGTGCATACCTTAAAACACTACAATCTGCACAGATTGAAGCCATAGAAATCATAACTAACCCATCTGCTAAATATGATGCTGCCGGCAATGCGGGTATCATTAATATAAGGCTTAAAAAAAATAAGGCTTATGGCACAAATGGTAGTATTAACGCCGGTTATGCTGTAGGTATTTTTTCAAAATACAATGCCGGTATAGCATTAAATAATAGAAGTAAAAATTTGAATTTATTTGGTAATTATAATTACAGCAACAACCTGAATGAAAGCTTCTTCAAATTATACAGGTTAAGTGCCGATACTATTTTTGATCAAACAAGCACTATGCAAAATACCAATTTAAGTCATGGTTTTAAAGCAGGCGCTGATTATACTATCAATGCAAAAAGTACAATAGGTGTATTGGTAGATGGCAATATAAGTAACAATGATTTTGGCAGCAATGGAAAAACAAATATCATCTATCAACCCGATGGAAAAACAGATAGGCTGCTACGTGCCAACAATAGTAGTGTGAGTGATAGAGATAATTATAATGCAAATATCAACTATAAATTCAAGGATACTAGTGGCCATGATTTGAATCTAGATTTGGATTATGGTTATTATGACATTTTAACCAATCAATTGCAGCCCAATGAATATTTTTCTGCCGATGGCCAAACACCTTTGTATAGCAGAAACTATAATTTTATTTCCCCCAGCAAAATCAATATTGCCAGTGGCAAAGCAGATTATGAACAAAATCTTTGGAAAGGCAGATTGGGCTTAGGTGCAAAAAGCTCATTCGTTACCAGCCAAAACGATTTTCTGAGGTATGATTTGATTGATAACTCAAAATTTGAAGATAGTAGTAGAAGCAATAATTTCAGATATGAAGAAAACATCAATGCTGGCTATATCAATTATAATCGTCAGTTTAAAAATGTAATGATACAGGCAGGATTAAGAGTTGAAAATACTATTGCTGAAGGTAAGAGTGATGGTTATAGATACGATGGCAGTAGATTTATTGCAGACGATAGTATGTTCACAAGAAACTATACCAATCTGTTTCCAAGTGCCTCTTTTACTTTTAATAAAAATCCAATGAATCAATGGAGTCTGTCCTATAGCAGAAGAATAGACAGGCCGGCTTATCAGGATTTGAATCCTTTTGAATTCAAATTAGATGAATACACTTATCAACGAGGCAACACAAGACTAACACCTCAATTTACAAATAGTTTCGGTATTACAAATACCTACAAATACAGACTTACAACTACACTAAATTATAGTCATGTAAAAGATGTGTTTACACAGTTGGTAGATACTGCCGATATAAGCCGCAGTTTTATCAGTAAGCAAAACCTTGCCACGCAGGACATTGTGAGTCTAAATATCAGCTATCCTTTTCAATACAAATTCTACAGTGTATTTGCTAATCTGAATACTTACTATACTATGTATAAAGCGGATTTTGGTAGCGGACGTACCATCAATTTAGATGTGTTTGCCTTCAATATTTATAGCCAGCATAGTTTTAAAATTAAGGATGGGTTAACTGCAGAATTGAGTGGCTGGTATTCATCTCCATCTATCTGGCAGGGCACATTTGAAAGCAAACAAATGTGGAGTGTAGATGCAGGCATTCAACAACAAATACTACAGAAAAAAGGTACATTTAAAATTTCAGTTAGTGATATCTTCCAAACATTGAGGTGGAGAGGTGAAAGTAATTTTGCCGGTCAAAAAGTAATAGCCAGTGGAGGTTGGGAAAGCCGTCAATTGAAGTTAAACTTTACATATCGTTTTGGTAGTAATACCATTAAAGCATCACGCCAACGCCAAACTGGCACGGAAGATGAAAATCAGCGTGTAAATAGCAGCGGTGGGGGTTTAGGAGGATAATAGTAAAAGATCATTTTGAATTGTACTTGATTACCCGCTATAGCGGGTAATTTTTTTCGGATGGTAAGATTGTTCTATATCCTCATTATTTTAAAACCGTAAATTCAGAGTATAAACTGCTTTTTCATGAAAAGTTGTAGTAGAATATAGATTAGTGTTTGAGTTTAGTTTTATGAATGAAGCAATAGTGAGCAGTGTACACTTTTTTGAGATCTGTATAAATCCATCTTTTTTCTGTATTATAAATCTGGATTGCCAAAACACAGGTATAATGAGAATAAAAAAAATTTCAAACCACAAACAATATTCATATCCATTACAAGTTCGAAAAAGATATGTCTCAAATATTTTATTTATAAATCCGTTAGACTATTATTGTATGAGTTATAAACTAAACATTGTATGAGCGAACTTAAAATATATAATAATTTAACCAGACAAAAAGAAGTTTTTAATCCCATAACTCCCGGATATGTTGGACTCTATGTTTGTGGACCTACCGTAAGCGGAGAAAGCCATCTGGGGCATGCAAGACCATATATTACATTTGATGTAGTGTGCCGATACCTCGCACAGATGGGAAATAAAGTGCGCTATGTAAGAAATATAACTGATGCCGGACACTTTGAAGAGGAAGGAAGAGCAGCAGAAGATAAAGTGAGTACAAAAGCAATTTTGGAAAGATTAGAGCCCATGGAACTTGTGCAGAAATATACTAATCTATTTCATTGGGCAATGACTCAATTTAATTGTTTGGAACCATCCATTGAACCTACGGCCACAGGTCATATTATAGAGCAAATAGAAATGATTGAAAAAATTATTACTGATGGCTATGCTTATGAAAAAAATGGGTCGGTTTATTTTGATGTATTAAAATATCATACAGATTTTTCGAAGCAAGGTAAACCATATGGCATGCTAAGCGGCAGGATATTGGAGGAAATGATAGCAACAACAAGAGACCTTGAGAATCAAGATGAAAAAAGAAATAAAGTAGATTTTGCTTTATGGAAAAATGCCCCTCCACAGCACATCATGCGGTGGAAAAGCCCTTGGGGATATGGATTTCCCGGTTGGCATATAGAGTGCAGTGCCATGAGTAAAAAATACCTGGGTAATGTATTTGATATACATGGTGGTGGTATGGATTTGCAATTTCCACATCATGAATGTGAAATAGCTCAAAGTACTGTATGCAATGGAGAAACACCCGCCCGATACTGGATGCACAATAATATGATAACCATCAATGGAAGGAAGATGGGAAAAAGCTATAATAATGTTATAAAGCTGAGTGAAATGTTTCTGGGCAATCATCCATTATTAGAGCAACCATATCATCCTATGACCATAAGGTTCTTTATTTTGCAATCTCACTATAGAAGTACACTCGATTTTAGTAATGAAGCGTTACAAGCAGCAGAAAAAGCTTGGAAACGTTTGTATGAATCTTATAAATTTTTGCAAAAAATAACTATTGGCAATAATGAGCATGCAGCAGATGAACAATTAGATAGTAAAGTACAAAAATTGGTGGCTGAGTTTAGAGACTTTATAAACGATGATTTTAATACGGCAAAAGTTTTGGCTAATATGTTTGACTTAGCAACCATCCTAAACAAAGTAAAAGATGGCCAACAAAAAGTAACATCATTGTCAGCCAAAACCTGGCAGTATCTACAAACTGAAATGAGCATATTTGTTGAAGAAATTTTTGGCTTGAAACCATTAGACGAATCAGACAATAACAAATTGGATTCGGTTATGAATTTGCTGATAGAAATTCGGAAAACTGCAAGGAATAAAAAAGACTTTTTGACAAGTGATACGATCAGAAATCAGCTTTCTGCAATTGGCATTCAAATAAAAGATGAGAAAGATGGAACGATGAGTTGGAATCAAAATTAGATGGTTGGATTTAAAGGAATGTAAATTCTATTATGGGTTTATATTTTTAGAATTATAAAACATCATCATATTGCAATTCGGATCACTTGATCTGAGGTATGCGGAGTTAACAATTCAGAGTTTTGAGTTTGTAGAATGCTTCCCTTACTGTCATAAATCAATTCATATTGCACCCGAATGTTTTCATGAGCACCAAAAAGTTGATTTAATTTTACCTGCTGTGTAGAAGCCCTTCCAATCATTGGAAAGTCGCTTATCATACGGTTAGGATATATGCGTTGCCAAAGCAGTTCTTTTTTATTTCCTTTTTCTGCTGTAATTGTAATACGCAGGGAAACTTTTGAATCTTTATAAATTGGCGCATTGTAACTTGATGTTTTATAAACTGAAAACACTACAGGCAGATTAATTTGTTTTTTATTGTTTTGATGTAGCGTTATAAACCCGGTGAGTGCAATTGTACTAATGAGCAGTGCTACTTTTAAAATATTCTTTTTCATATATCAATTTTTTTTCTTGTAATGTGTTACGACAAGAAATTTCAAATGATACGCCACGACGCAATTTTCCTATGAATGGTAATTAATACATGCAAAAGGCAAAATATTTATATGAATACAAGTAAAATGTTGAAGTAATAAATGGCATTGTATCATAAACGAACATCGATGTTACAAAAAGAATATATTAAAGTAGATTGTAATGAATGTCTTTGATCTCTACGTAAAATTTGGATTACTGTTCATCTATACTATCTCAAATACTGATATAGTATTTTGTGTTTTGTTCTTATAAATTTAATAGCTACAATGAGGTGATATTTATGCGAAAAGAAATGGGCTATACTTTTTCATACCTACTTCTTTGATTATCCTATATAGCGTATCAAATTTTTTATTTCCATGCAATATTATCTTCATAACCATGTATGGTTAGAGGATTCTGTCTTACACCCATAAAAAAAGGTTGCTTTTCAACAACCTTTCATATATTCATTTAAACTTCATAAAATTAATCCTATGCTTCTTGTAAGAATGGATATTTGTAGTCTGAGGGAGGATTGAATGTTTCTTTAATAGTGCGTGCACTTAGCCAACGATAAAGATTCAACATACTACCTGCTTTATCATTTGTGCCACTGGCACGTGCACCTCCAAAGGGTTGTTGGCCTACTACAGCACCGGTTGGTTTATCATTGATATAAAAATTTCCCGCTGCATGCCTCAATCTATTGGTGGCATGTATAACCGCTGCTCTATCCTGCGATAAAATGCTGCCTGTTAATGCATAAGGACTTGTAGTATCTACCAGTTCTAATGCTTTATCAAAATTATCTGCATCATATACATAAATGGTAAGTACAGGTCCGAATATTTCTTCACACATGCTGCTATATTTTGGATCTGAGGTTTCTATAACAGTTGGTTCTATAAAGTATCCCTTTGTTTTATCACAGTTGCCGCCAACTAATATTTTTGCTTTACGATCTTTCTTGGCATTGTCAATGTATTTCTTGATGTTATTAAAACTTTTCTCATCAATGACAGCATTTACAAAATTGGTGAAATCTTCTACAGTGCCCATCTTCATACTACTGACCATTGCTACAAGTTTTGACTTTACTGCATCTGCAATATTTGAAGGAATATAGGCTCTGGAAGCTGCACTACATTTCTGTCCTTGAAATTCAAAAGCACCTCTGGCCATTGCGGTAGCAGCCACATCAGGATCTGAGGATTTATGAACGAGTATAAAATCCTTTCCTCCGGTTTCTCCTACTATTCTTGGATAAGATTTATACATCCCCATATTTTCCCCAATGGTCTTCCACATACTATTAAATACGCCAGTACTTCCAGTAAAATGAACACCAGCAAAATCCCGATGATTGAAGCATACTTTACCAATTGTAGGACCATCCACATATATTAGATTGATAACACCATCCGGCAGCCCGGCTTCTTTCAAAATACGCATAAACATTTGTGCACTATACACTTGTGTATTTGCCGGTTTCCACACCACCACATTGCCACACATGGCCGCACTTGTGGGAAGATTACCGCCAATAGCTGTAAAGTTGAATGGTGTAACAGCAAGTACAAAACCTTCTAATGAACGCCATTCTAACCGGTTGTGCATGCCCGGTCCGCTAATGGGCTGCTGCTTATAAATTTCACTTAAATAATGTACATTAAATCTTAAAAAATCTATGAGTTCACATGCACTGTCAATTTCTGCCTGATATGCATTTTTGCTTTGGCCTAGCATGGTAGTGCCATTCATATAGCTTCTATATTTTGTAGCTATAAGATCGGCAGCTTTAAGAAAGATATGAGCCCTGTCTTCCCAAGGCATAGCTTCCCATATTGGCTTAGCTTTCAATGCAGCATCTATTGCTTGGCTAACATGTTTTTCTTCACCTGCGTGAAAATAACCAAGGGTATGTGCTCTTTCATGTGGCGGATGCATGGCTACTCTTTTTCCGGTCCGCACAGATTTACCACCAATGTACATGGGCACATCAATTTCCTTTTTCTTTAATTCTGCTAATGTTTTTTTGAGTGTGGCTTTTTCAGTGCTGCCTGGCGCATAATTCAGTACAGGTTCATTAGTGGGAAGTGGGTAGTGGAAGTATCCTAAATTCATATCGCAAAAATTTTTTGGGCAAATATAGGATTAGTAAAAGGTATGCCAATAGGGCAAAATGATTTCCAAATAAATGATTATAAAATGAGAGTAATCTTCAAAAAAGCGTAGATGTCTGCATCATGCACCATCAATTTTCTGACACACCGATATGAAATTATTTCATCCAATAATGCAACTGAAAATATAAACGGTCAAACAAAATTTGTTCTTAAAATCACTCAACCGTTTGACTCATATTCAAAGTTTTGAGCCCGCTACTTTTATTGCGTAATGATTAGTCATCAAATAATTTTTAAAATGGAAAAAAAGAAGGATACAAAAAAAATGCATGTTACTTTCTCTGCTTTGTTAGCCTTTTTCTTACTGTTACATTTCAACGCCAACAGCCAGTCTTTGGTAACAGGCACAGTGAAATATGCTGATACAAAAAAAGCAATTGCAAATGCATCAATTGTTGTTAAGGAATCTCAAATAGGAACTACCACAAACGATGATGGCAAGTTTACCATTTCCTGTTCTGCCGGAAATGAATTGGTCATTAGTTATGTAGGTTATCCAACACAAAATTTCAAGGTCGAAAATGTGCTCAATGAAATTTCTATTGAGCTAATGCCATCGAGTGACAAACTAAATAGCGTGGTAGTAGTAGGCTATCAAAAACAGTCGCTAAGAAAATCTACTGCTGCGGTGCAGGTGGTATCCGGAAGAGAAATTCATAACCTACCCGCCCCAAGTTTTGATCAAATATTGCAGGGCAAAGTGGCCGGAGTAAATATTTAAAACTTTAATGGAGCACCTGGTGTAAGAAACACATTTACTGTGCGAGGAAATTCTACCATTGTTACCGACTTAAACAGTGGCATAGATGCTTCACACACATTAAGTACACCATTTTATGTAATTGATGGTATGCCACTTTCCGTTACAGATTTGGAGATCTCTTCCAATACCGGCACAAATTTTTTGGCGGGCATTAGTATGAATGATATAGAAAGCATTGTTGTACAAAAAGAAGCAGCCGCTACTGCAGCCTGGGGTTCCAGAGGAGCCAATGGTGTGATTGTCATTAAAACAAAAAGAGGTAGAGCTGAAAAGCCGGAATTTCATTTAAACCCAGATTTTGCAATGGACAAAAGTTAGCCAAATTGTTATCAATTTTGTTAGGTGAAATATGAATACTCTGATTTACAAGTATGCCCTTGGGGTGGGATTCAAGAGATGAAACAAGTGCTTGATAAAACGGGCATTAGTAAAAAGCTATCCTCTT
>CALAGJ010000131.1 GCA_937892395.1 uncultured Parafilimonas sp. | reverse complement strand
AGTTCAGACGTGTGCTCTTCCGATCTGAAAGCAGATAAATACGCCTTCATCATCATCAGTCAATATAACTTAGACCTCGTAACAGAAACAAAAGATGTGGATGGTTATAGAGCACTTTTAAAAGAAGCATTCCCTGAAATATTTTAAGAGAAGATTGTGTGTTATTGATGTTAATTAATATTCTTTTGCACAAATCAAGACTGTTATTGATAGAGCAGGTATTTTGATGAATCCGCAGATCATATTTAAACTCATAAGGTGAAAAAATCAGTAAAAATTCTCTGGCGCTTATTCTGGATAGGCTTTATAGCAGTGGCACTAATTATAGTACTTGCCAACTTTGGCGCATTGGGGCCAATGCCATCTATATCAGAATTGCAAAATCCTTCTGCATCTGTAAGTAGTCAGGTGTATGCCGCTGATGGTAGCTTGATGGGGAAATATTATTTGCAAGACAGGGTAAATGTAAAATATCCTGATATCAGTCAGCATGTAATCCATGCACTTATTGCTACAGAAGATGAAAGATTTTATGACCATAGTGGAATTGACCCACGTAGTATGGGTCGTGCCATTTTCTCATTAGGAAGTGAAGGAGGTGGCAGTACTATAACCATGCAAACTGCCAAAAATTTATTTACGGAAGACCCAAGTAGTAGCATTTTGACAAGGATGTTGCAAAAAATTAAGGAAGGTATTATTGCCATAAAATTGGAAAATAATTTTACAAAAGAAGAAATACTCACACTATACCTCAATACAGTGCCTTTTGGTGATAATGTGTATGGTATTCGCAATGCGTCCAAAACTTTTTTTAGCGTAGAACCAGATCGACTTAAAGTAGAAGAAGCCGCAGTATTAGTGGGAATGCTCAAAGCTTCTACCACTTACAATCCCCGTATCAATCCTAAATATGCATTAGATAGACGTAATACCGTTTTTGAACAAATGGTAAGGAATAATAAACTATCTGTTGGAGAAGCTGCTGTGCTTAAATTAAAACCTATAAAACTGAATTATAATAAACTCAACGAAACCACTGGCTTAGCCCCATATTTCAGAATGATTCTAGGAGAGGAGTTAAAAAAATGGTGCAAAGAGCATAAAAAGCAAGATGGAAGTAATTATAATATTTATAAAGATGGATTAAAAATTTATACCACTATTGACCCACGCATGCAGTTATATGCAGAAGAAGCAGTAGCAAAACATATTAGCTATATGCAAAAGTTATTAGTATCTCAATCTTATATCAAAAATGGTACTGTTTGGAAAGGGCATGATAATGTTTTGCAAAATGCCATGAAGCAAAGCGACAGATGGAAAAATCAAAAAAAAGCCGGCATGAGCGATGCTGAAAACAAACAAAGTTTTGATCAGAAAATAAGAATGAAGGTTTTTGCTTGGAATAGCAAACGTGAAAAGGATACTACACTTTCTCCAATGGACAGCATCAAATACAGCAGGCAGATATTACAATGTGGGCTTATGTCTATGGATCCTATAACAGGGCATGTAAAAGCATGGGTGGGTGGCATTGATTTTAAGAATTTTAAATATGATCATGTAAACATAAATACAAAACGTCAGGTAGGTTCTACCATCAAACCACTATTGTATGGTCTTGCAATTGAAGATGCCGGGTTCACACCAAACACTATTGTGCAGGATCAACAGCAAAGCTTTGGAGGATTTGGGCTGGTACCAAATACGTCTGCTACTTGTACGGGTGGCAGTATGCCTATGAGTGCGGCATTGGCAGCATCCCGCAACTGTGCTACAGCTTACATCATGAAGCAGCTTGGCAATTCAGGAAATGAAGCCCCAAAAAAGTTTGTTGATTTTCTGAAAAATTGTAATATAACCTCTGAAATAAAACCATACCCTTCCATTGCTTTAGGCAGTTGTGAAATATCGCTGTTTGAAATGATGCAGGCATATACCATGTTCCCCGGCATGGGTTTCAATGTAAAGCCACAGTACATTTTACGCATTGAAGATAATAATGGAAATGTATTACAAAATTTTGCTCCACAACGAAAGGAAGTAATCAGCGAATTAACCTCTTATTCTGTCATTGACATGATGCAGGGCGTATTAAAATTCGGAACCGGCAGACGCATTTGGAGCTATGGGGTAAAGGGTGCTGTTGCAGGCAAAACAGGAACAACCAATGACAATAGTGATGCTTGGTTTATGGGCTATTCACCACAATTACTTACAGGTGTATGGGCTGGTTGCGATGATCGTTTTATAAGATTTACAAGCACCGCCATTGGTCAGGGTGCCGCTGCTGCACTTCCAGTATGGGGTTATTATTATAGTAAAGTAACACAGGATAATAAATTAGGATACAATGACACTACTTCATTTCCAAAACCCGAACTGGCATCCAATGAAATCAACTATGATTGGGTAAATAATATTCGCATTGATTTAGGAGCACAAGGAGATGATATGGGTAGTGGAGACGCAGTAGATTATACCGAAGGTGAAATGTATAGCGATGAAACCATTCCGGTAGATAGCGATACAAGCAATACAGACCCCGATAAAAAGCAGGATGTCCCTACGCAAAAAGACATAGACTCCACGCAAAAGCCAAAAGCTGTAATGCCGAGAAAAGACAATGGTGGTGGGCTGAAGCGATAACAATTTTTTCAGCCTTATTCATTTTTCCCAATAATAAATACTACGGGTATTTTATGCAATGAAGGTATGTTGGCCTTCCAATTTTTGATTGGCTTTGTGCGTATAGTTTCCTTATTACCTTGTATATCTTTTGCAATGCACAATAAAGTATCAGGATGGAGTGTATCCAAGATATCTTTTAGTAGTGCATCATTTCGATAAGGGGTTTCTATAAATAGATGAGTGCTGCCCTCGGCAATGCTTTTTTGTTCGAGTAATTTAATTTTCTTCTTTCTTTCCGTACTATCTACAGGTAGGTAGCCATGAAAACAAAATTGCTGACCATTTAATCCACTTGCCATTAATGCCAATAGCAAACTGCTTGGCCCCGTAAGTGGTTTGATAATGACACCATTTAATGATTGTGCTTTATGTACCAATATTTGACCCGGGTCAGCAATACCTGGACAGCCCGCTTCGCTTACAATGCCTATTGTTTTATTTTGTTTTATAGCTTCGCAAAATAAATGCATTACATTATGCTCGGCCTTGTGTATGGTGGTCCAACTATAATCATCTATGACCATCTGTGGCCAAATTTTTTTAAAAAATCTTCTTGTCGTTCTTTCATTTTCTACAAAAAAATGAGAACAACTTTGTACCGCAGATAATATTTCCGGACTCAATGATTTTAATGAAGCCTCAGTCTCGTTGAGCGTACAGGGTATAAGGTAAACTATGGATTGATCATTCATTACCAGATTGTTTTAATGGCAATTCTCCAGCAAACTTATTTACGCTAAGTGTGGCTGCTACTACAGCATAAGTGGGTGCCAGTAGCCATCCTACAATTGGAATCAGATGAAAAATATAAAATAGCAAACCATTGCCAACAGAAAGGCCCTTGTGCTTTCCTGAAAAATATAAACTTTCGGACCGGGTCAGCAGTCTTCTTTCAAAGCTATAATCCAACATACTAAATCCGTAATAATAACATTCAACCAAAAGAGCCAATAGCGGTGTAATCCACCCCACAAGCGGCACAAGGCTCAATAAAGCAATTGTAATCATATACACCGTTTGCCATAAACTATTTCTTACTGCCAATTGTACGCCACGCCAGGCATCCTTTAATAATTGAGACCAACTGAATGTATATGATTTTTCATTGATGATACTATCCGTTCTTTCACTCAAATAAGCAAATACCGGCGAGCCAATAATCAGCCAGATATATTTAAACAATGAAAAATAAAACATCATTTGTATTAGCCATAGCATGATGCCTGCAAATGCAAAAAGGAATTTCAACAACTCACTACTCTTTGTATCTAACCAATTTCTTAAACCTGTATGGAGTGTAAGCCATTCAGTAAATGCATTAGCCGTAAGGCCAAAATAATAAATAGAAACACAAAATAAAATCATGTAAACCAAGCCAGGAATTAAAATCCATTTCCATAGTTTGTGTCTGCTGATAAATCGATGTGCTTCAGTATAAGACTGAATTGATATGATAATTTCTTTTAACAATTGAGGTTCTATTAATCAACAAAAAATTTTTGAACGCATCAAAGTAACAAATCCTTTTTTCAGATATGCTGCAAATATGACCGTTGGGTTTCAATAAACAAAAACGGGGCCTATATTGCTTAGTGTACACGAAATAGTTTGAATGGAAAAAGTAATGTTGATGAACTGCAAATACCATAAAAAATATCAAATACAAATTTTCTAAAAAATGAAATTTAGCTTTAACTAATGGCAAAAAGAAAGTATTTACAAAGTATGATATAACCTATATTATAACAAAGAATGGCTTTGTAAAAAAATAATAACAATAAATAAAAACAGCACCCACCTTTCTCCTACCACACAATGCGCTAACACCTACCTTTGTACAGTAAAATATTTTAGATGCAGCTATACACGCCTTCGCTTACTACCTATAGGCGCTTACATACAAGGGAAGTAAAAATTGGGGATTTATTATTAGGGAATCATCATCCCATAAGGGTGCAAACCATGACTACTACTGACACCATGAATGTAGCAGATACAGTGGCACAGTCCATACGATGCATAGAAGCTGGTGCAGAGTTAATTAGGATAACAGCCCCCAGTAAAAAAGAAGCAGAAAATTTATTGCTGATCAAAAATGAATTGCGCAGGCAGGGGTATCATACGCCGCTTGTAGCAGATATTCACTTTACCCCAAATGCCGCTGAAATAGCAGCTCGTATTGTAGAAAAAGTACGTATAAACCCTGGCAACTATGTGGACAAGAAAAAATTTGAACAAATAGATTATACAAATGCAGAATATGCAGAAGAGATAGAGCGCATCAGAGAGCGTTTTACTCCTTTGGTAAAAATTTGTAATGAGTATGGCACGGCCATGCGCATAGGCACCAATCATGGTTCTTTGAGTGACCGCATTATGAGTCGCTATGGGGATACTCCAATGGGTATGGTGGAGAGTGCTATGGAATTTTTGCGCATAGCAAGAGGTGAAAACTATCACAATATTGTACTCAGTATGAAGAGCAGCAATCCACAGGTAATGGTGCAAGCTTATCGCATGTTGGTGCATACTATGCAGCAAGAATTTGGTGATTGCTATCCACTGCATCTGGGCGTTACAGAAGCCGGAGATGGTGAAGATGGACGTATAAAATCTGCCATTGGCATTGGTACATTGCTGCAAGATGGCATTGGTGATACCATTCGTGTTTCGCTTACAGAAGATCCGGAATTTGAAATACCAGTATGTCAGGATTTAGTGGCGCTTACCACAAATTTTACTACAGACCATTCCATACCTGCCATTGAAAAAATTCCCTATAATCCTTTTGCATATAACAGAAGAAAAAGTTTTGAAGTGGGCAATATTGGTGGCAAACAAGTGCCTGTAGTTATAGCAGATTTAAGTAAACTTTCTACTATATCTCCAAGCGATTTACAAAGTATTGGATATACTTATAATGCAGATACAGATAAATGGAATATCAGTGATGCTGCTGCAGATTATGTATTCACAGGCACAAAGCTTATTCCCTTTGAACTGCCCGGCACACTCAAAGTAATTGTTTATGCATCCGCTTATGATGCATTGCTTTCCGCATCAAAATATTTTCCAATTTTTGATAGTAGTGAATTTATGGCTTCTACAAATAAGCACGCAGTCAACAATTTTGTTATGCTGGACTGTTATAGTAACGATAGCACTGATGCGCTTTTATCCATAACAGATGAATTGGCAAATCATCCTGCTATTACATTCTGCGTAAGCAGTACAAATAAAAATACGATGCAGGCCTTACGGCGCATGTTTATGGAATTGATGCTGCGCAAAATTGAAAACCCGGTTGTAATTATTTCAGACAGCAGCTGTCATACACCGGATGAGCATTTAATACATTTTTCAAATGAATGTGGGCCATTGCTTTTGGAAGGTTTTGGGGATGGTGTGTGCTTAGGTTATAGTGGCCAATCAACCCTTGAAAATGTGCAGGTAAGTGGACGGACTTATTTGCCAGTAAAAGATATTTATCAGTTTACCAATAACACTGCCTTTAGTATTTTGCAAGCCACCCGTACTCGTATTTCAAAAACGGAATATATAAGCTGCCCCAGTTGTGGCCGCACCCTTTTTGACCTTCAGGAAACTACCGCCAAAATACGTGCTGTAACCAACCATTTAAAAGGGGTAAAAATTGCCATCATGGGCTGCATAGTAAATGGACCGGGTGAAATGGCTGATGCAGATTTTGGTTATGTAGGTAGTGGCGTTGGCAAGATTACTTTATATAAAAATAAAGATATTGTAAAGCGAAATATAGATAGTGAAATTGCTGTGGATGAACTGATTAATTTATTGAAAGAACATGGCGCTTGGTGCGAACCTGTGTAGCTAAAGTTTGACTAGTATTGCGCAGCAAGACAAAAATTTATCAATTTTAATAGTAACTTCATGTGCCGTATGACAAAAAATTTTATGCTCCTTTTCCTACTTACTATAAGTATGAGTTCTTGCTTTAGTATAAAAGAAGAAATTGAGATCAATGAAAATGGAACGGGTAGCTATAGTACTTCAATAAATTTAGGTAAAATGATGGCCATGCTACAACTATTTAGTACAGAAATGACCGATGCACTTGGAGTAGAACAGCAGGATAATATGATGGCTGATAAGGATACCTCTTTTGCCCTCAAACATATAACAGATACCAGCAGTAACCTATCACCATCAGAAAAAAAATTGATTGAAAAAGGCACCATGCATTTTAAAGCCAATGCTGCCGAAGGAGTATTTGACATAGCCGCTACCGTACCTTTTACCAATACTGTTGATATGGCAAATATTGCCATAAGCAATGGCAAAAAATCTTTATTAGATATGCTTTTTAGTGCATCAGGCACTAATAAAAATAATACCAGCACTACTGAAGATGATACACCACCACCCTTTGAAATGATATACACAGCGGGACATATTGAAAGAAAATTTATACCCGAAGTATATGAGCGAATAAAAGATAAAATAGGAAGTGATGAAAATGATGAACAAGCAAAAAAAATGTTTGAAGGAAACAACTTTACAACCATTATCCATTTTAAAAAACCAATAAAAAAAGTGGATGGAAAATTTACAGTTGTATCTGATGATAAAAAAACGGTTACCATAGATATTCCATTCTTAGACTTTATACGTAAACCAAAAGATATAGCTTACAGCATAGATTATTAATATGATGCAAACAGATTTTCTTGTAATTGGATCAGGCATTGCCGGACTTACTTATGCCATAAAAACAGCACGTCATTTTCCGGATAAACAAGTTATGGTCATTACAAAAACGAATACCGATGAAACGAATACCAAATATGCGCAAGGAGGCATAGCAGGCGTATGGGATATGAACAAAGATAGTTTTGAAAAACATGTTGAAGATACACTGATAGCTGGGGATGGATTGTGCGATAAAGATATTGTAGAAATTGTAGTTCGGGAAGGTGTGGAGCGCATACAAGAAATTATTGATTATGGTGCTGATTTTGACCGGGATGAAACGGGGGCTTATCGGTTAGGCAGAGAAGGTGGCCACAGCGAGTATCGCATACTGCATCATAAAGACATTACGGGCAAGGAAATGGAGCGTGCCATGGTAGCAGAAATTGCAAAATACCCAAATATTACAATCAACACACATTGCTTTGTAGTGGATTTGATTACACAGCATCACTTAGGATATCTTGTAACCAAAAGCACGACAGATATAACCTGCTATGGTGTGTATGCACTCAATTTAGAAAACAATCAAATTGAAAAAATATTAGCACCTATCACACTATTAGCCACTGGTGGCAATGGTCAAGCATATCGCACCACAACCAATCCAAAAATTGCCACAGGAGATGGTGTAGCCATGGTATATAGAGCAAAGGGCCGTGTGGAGAATATGGAGTTTATACAATTTCATCCAACGGCATTATTTGAGCCGGGCATTTCACCATCATTCCTCATTACCGAAGCTGTACGTGGTGATGGTGGTATACTTCGCAATAAACAAGGCGAAGCATTTATGGAGCAATATGATGTACGTAAAGATCTAGCCCCAAGAGATATTGTGGCCCGTGCCATAGACAATGAAATGAAAAAGGCCGGTACAGAACATGTGTATTTAGATTGCCGCCATTTTGATAAAGATAAATTCATAGCTCATTTTCCAAACATCTATGAAAAATGTATGAGCATTGGTATAGATATTTCGCAACAATTTATACCAGTGGCACCAGCTGCGCATTATAGTTGTGGTGGCATTAAAACAGATGCAAACGGTTGTACATCTATATTAAATTTATACGCCTGCGGCGAATGTGCCAGCACTGGTTTACATGGCGCCAATCGCTTAGCCAGTAATAGTTTGCTGGAAGCAATGGTATTTGGACACAGGTGTTTTTTGCACTCCATACAACAGGTATCTCAAGGTAACTTGAAGCACCCGAGTACATTGCCCATTCCCAATTGGAATGAAGCTGGCACAACAGATCCGAGTGAAATGATCCTCATTACCCAAAGCTTGAAAGAACTTCAGCAAGTAATGAGTGATTATGTTGGTATTGTTAGAAATGATATCAGGATAGAAAGAGCCATGAAACGCTTAGATTTATTGTATGAAGAAACAGAACAGTTGTATGAAGCTACACGTATATCGCCACAGCTTTGTGAGCTGCGCAATCTTATAACAGTAGGCTATTTGATAGTAAAAGGTGCCAGCTTTAGAAAGGAAAGCAGGGGCTTGCATTATAACACTGATCACCTAGAGAAAAGTGCATTGCTACAGGATGTGGTTTTATAATCCAACAAATGTTCTAAACGTAAGATTGATTCTAGCCGCTTTCACTTTAGTGGTAGCGGGCATTTGATGCAGCCAATGAGATTGTGTGCTGCCTTTCATCAGCAACAAACTACCATGTTCCAATACAACCGAAATGGTTTCTTTTGATACCCTATGTCTGAATGAAAATTTTCTAACTGCACCAAAACTGATGGATGCTATAGCGGCATGCATTGCCAATGTTTTTTCATTATCGCTATGCCAGCTCATGGCTTCGGAGCCATTGTGGTATAAGTTGAGCAAACAAGAATTATAGGTTTCGTCAGTAGTATTTTGTACTTTATTTTTTATGGCAATTAATTCTTCTGTCCATAATAATGCCTTACGGCCAATGCCACTATACACGTAGTCAAAAGGGGCATCTGCATACCAAGCTGTTTTTCTTTTTGTAATTATTTTTTTCCCATACATCATGACTTCATCATGCTTCCAATTGATATTTTGTAATAGCTGATTAAAGTTTATATCTGCATTTGCTGTATCAAATATTTTCCCATAATAAATGGCAATACCATCATATGGAAGCAAATTGTTATGCTTATTTGATATCGTAAATAAATCCATCATTAAAAAGCGGTAACTACTGCAATGATAAATCCGAGTACACTCAGTATCAATCCATACATAAAAATATTATAAGCCACCCGCAGCATTTTATATTTCTTACCCAGCACTACACCTTGTGCATATACATCTCTAATCAAGCTACCATATAGAAATTCCCGATCATCCATCATCTTCATCATACCGTCGGCATAGTCTTGTAAACTCATATTATAAAAGTTTCCAAAAAATAATAAGTTTACTTTTTTATCCTCAATATCCTGTTGTGTAAAAATGCCGGGAGGTAGTGTTGGCCTTGTAGCTATAATGGCACATACAATGGTTACAACATTTACTGCTAGCAACATAAATGCAGGTATTTTCAAATGAGGATATTCTTCCAATGTGCGCAATAAAACACTTAGCAAAACTGATATGATTATTGAATTTACAGTAATTAGAATCTGTGATTTGCTATCTGCCTGATCACTAAGTTTTTGATGATTGCCACTACTAATTCGAAACATTGTTTCTATGCCACGTGAAGGTTTATCATCTTTTGATGTTTTTGTTTTTGAAGCAATATTCGTGTGAGGTGTGGTTTCATTTTCTTTAAGCACGATTGGAGTAATTGCCGATGCATGTTCTGACTTGTTTTTTAGATCAGCAAGATGGTCCTGCTTGGTCTTATTCAATAAAAGTTTTGCAAATTCAGTGTGGTATTGGTGTGATTCAAGCAGTTGTATAGTGGACAATCTCCACTCCTCTTTATTGATTTTATTTTCCCGAAAGGCATTGAATTCTTTGCGCATGAGTTTATTCTTATCGGGAAATTCTTCTGTGCCAAAATGAAATAGATCTGCATCACAAACTATTTGTTCTATAAGATTTTCAGGTCTTTGTGGTAGCCGTGTGGCCAGTATGCATTTTTCTATTTTTTTTATGATTTGTTTATCAATTTGCTGCTGCTCAAGAAATGATGCCACAGCTTGTGCACCTGCTTTTTCATGATTTTTTGCATCCAAAAAATATCCGATATCATGAAACCATGCAGCTGTAATTACAACAAAAAAATCTTCTTCATTCAAAGCAAAATGACTTGCCATTTGGGTGGCGGCCTGCACTACAGCCGCTGTATGTGAGAGATTGTGATAAACTCTTTTATCATCAGTATGTGTATCAAATAAATGCTTAGCATATCGTTCGGATTCTAAAAGTAATAACGTATAATTTATTGTGGGCATGATATATTTGTTTGAATATTATTTTTAATCAATGTTTAGGCTTACACGCAATGCTTTTAGTCCCGCAATGCCCTGCAATTGCTCCAGTTCTAAATACTCCAAATCGTTGAGTAAAATATTTTCTTCTTGAAGATAATGGATATAAGACTCATATTCCTCTGCCTCAGTCTGATTATAATATACCATTGCAATTTTGCCAGGTTGTGTAAGTCGTTCAGTAGAATCTTTGAGGTGTACTTTATCAATTCGTTTTTTAATAACCTGATACCTGATATTATAACCACCTTCCACATCAAATCTTTTTTCATCATTTCTAAAGCTGATGTCAATGGTATTTGCATTGATAAATATGAGTTGTGTAATATTTAATGGCCGACTCATTTTGCTATGTAATGCTTGTACTAGTTTATAAATTTCTGCCATTGATTTTAATTGCCACAACCGCAGATTTTTTAGGTAAATGGTATCAAATGGCTTTGCAGGTGCTATGGACTGCCCTATGTAAATATCATACTCAATACCATCCGTCCTTATCTTTTCAAAGTAACATGGATATGCAGCCTGTATTGTTTTTTTTGCCCGCTCAAAATAGTCATTGATGGATGCATTGATGAGCTGCATGGATGATTCCAAATTTCGTCTATTGGCATGTGCTGCACCTGTTTGTGCATTTAAAGATTCAAAGAAAGTGTTGGCAAGTGCTCCTGCTTCAGGATATACTTTTTGTAAATGTTTTAATGTGGGTATAGCTTCCTGCTCAATGAATTGATTCAATCGAAATTCTTCGGTGGTACTCAGGCTTTTTGATAGTCCTGTCTTCCATTTATTTGTTTTAAAAATGATTTCATCCAATAAGGAAAGCCCACTATTACTTTTTAATGCTGCAAATGTTTCAGCTAGTAATGATAAACAATAGGTGAGGTCTTCTCTTGCTGCATTATTTCTTTCAGTAGATGAGTTTCGAATATCAATAGCACCGTATAGTGGATAAACAGATTTGAAACTGACGGTTTCCATTTCAGGTTCAGCAGGTTGTATGATTTTATTTTGCATATATCTATATGCAGCTTCATTAAATTTCCATTTTACTGCTGGTTGAAGTGCAGTAAATTTTTCACCGACTACAGCATCTATTTTGTAGTAGAAATCATCAACTGTTGTTTTAATTAATTGTGCCACATAAGGAAGCGCCACATCTAATTTGAGTAACAACATTTCATCTAATACAGATTTTTCCTTTGAAGAAACTTCCATGATGCCTACAAACCTGTCATGATACATAAGTGGTACCAAAGCAAAACTATCACAACCGGATTTTCTTAAAATTTCTATCCATCTGTTTTTGGCATTTGGATATCGATGGATATCCTTTATAAATAATGGTTTTGGATCTTTGATATAATCATTTACCAATTGATTCATTTTGGCCGGAGGCACAGCAAGTACTGCGTAATTTAAAATGACACTGTTTGACAAACTGCCAAAATCAAGCAAAGGTTTTTCATTAATTAACGCTAATGGTATGAAACCGAAATCAATCTTATTTGAACCAGCCAATGTATGCAAGGCATGCTTAACACCATTTACACATTGATCTTTTGGCTTTACTGCTGTTTCTATTATGCTTGTTTTTATGCGGTCTATTACATATTGCTCTGTAACATCTGAAAGATTAATGACACCAAATCCTTTTATATGGAAAAGCTCAGGAGGGATTCTTTTTAATAAATATGCGGTATGCTTTTTTACCCTCACATAGCGCTCCAATTTTGAGAGGCTGATATTTGGTAAAGGGCCTTTTGGTATAACCTCAAAAAAACGATCATCAATATTTACTTTATACGATTCCAAAAGTCCTGTGGCAGGATTTGTGAAATAGTGTTGTAAAGTTAATTTTGATGAAAATGTAAATCCGTAAAACCTTTGCAATACAATTGAATAAAAAATATTGAGGTGATCCTCCTGTGTATCATCACTTTCTTTCAATACATGCTCATGTACATTATTGTCCTGTTTATTGACCATAATGTCAATCAATGCATCAGTACCATAAAATATAACTGGCAAAGCAGGAAGACACATTGCCCACAATATTTCATTGTCCTCAACGGTTACACCTGTAATGGAGGTATAGATTAACTCAAGCAGGTCTGTATATTTATGCACTTCCTCCAGAGGAATTGCCGCATCAATATTGTTTATTTCTTCCAACTTATTCAAAACAGCTTGATACAATTGTTTTTTTGCGTTGCCGGGTTCTTTCAACTTCTTGCTGATAAAAGCATGAAAGGGAGCAAAAGATAATTCTATTGCTAAATTCTGACTAACGAACCACTTTTAGGTAGGTATTAGTCCTAAATCTTCTGTTTTTA
>CALAGJ010000130.1 GCA_937892395.1 uncultured Parafilimonas sp. | reverse complement strand
TACGAGATATGCCTAAGTGACTGGAGTTCAGACGTGTGCTCTTCCGATCTCGAGTACAAGGCGACGCGCGTGAAGGCCGGCAACAGCGCAGTGGCGCCGCCGAACAACACGGCAAACAGGTCGAGCGAAATGGCCCCCAGCATGATTTTGTTGTGAAATACAAACCGCAGTCCTTCTTTTACACTATCCCATGTATTGCCATCTTTTTTTGTAAAGAAAACTTTGTATTTATTATTGACGGATTTTACTTTTTTTAGTTCATAGCCATATTGTACAGGTTTATCTAAATCTGCGGCCATCAATTGCGGAAGTTGCTGATTACCGCCTCGGATTTTAAATCGTTCATTGCTATAATAAATTTTCAACTTGCCATCTTCTTTATAGGCATCTGCCGAAAATAAAAAATTGAGCGCACTTTGTTGATTGGGCTCCAAACCATATTCCGAAAAACATAAACTCAGCAGCAATTCTCTAAACCAGCCCTTGGCCCCAATTCTGTCCATGTATTCGGGTAGGGGCATATTGTCAAACATACGATCTGTATCCGTAAACCGAAAAGCCGTTACATTCGATGATATTGCTTTTTTATCTATATAGATTTGAGGTAATAATTTTAAGAACTCTTTTACTGCCTCTTCATAACTAAAATACTTGCCATTAAAATAATAAGTTTCATCATAGCTGGCATCGTTTTCAAATGAATCAATGAGGTCAAGATTATACCTTTTTGCCAATTGAATCATTTCAGTATGATCCGTATTGATAAACTCTGCTCCTAACTCGGTTGTTAATCCCCGTCCTACTGCATTTGTGGCTGATAACATTCTGCCACCTACTCTTTCAGATGCTTCATATACATCTGCTTTTATGCCCTTATCCTGCAAAATGATTGCTGCATGTAAACCTGCCATGCCGGCACCAATAATTGCAATCTTTTTATCTTGTACAGTCTGCTTAGAATTACCAGTGGTAGTCTTGAATGTACCATCTTCAAGACCAGTTTTTGTGCAACCTGAAATTGCATTTGCAGCTATTCCAAACATGCCAATTTTTGCTGCATCAGTCACAAAGTTCCTTCTGGAATATGCGGCTTTTCTATCGGCAATAACAGTTTCGACAGTTTTGCCGGATTTATAGGATTCCATAGCATCTTGCATGCTGCTTTGCAACCAAAATCCTAATTTAGATCTTGTATTCTTCATGGTAAAAACATTGTTTATTCACTAAAAGCGTGGTCACCAATTTTATATGGTAATGCTCCATCATAACTACCGGGTATTGGCTTGTCTCTCAACTGCTTTGTACAACCAGGTTCAGAGGTAAAATAGCCATACAAAGTAAGTTGCTTTATTTGAGTATAATAATGTGGTGGAGCAGCCTCAAATGCTGTACCAGCCGCATTTGCTTTATCTCTTGCCACATTATTTGATTCGTCATTTTTTGCATTGAACTCTTTTGCTGCTTTTTCAAGACTCAATAAAAATGCTTTTTTTTCATCTGCGCTGCAAGCAGCAAATTCTTTTTTATTCAATTGACTACAAGCATCTTTTAATTGAGGAATGCCGGCCATAAATGATTCACGTTGTATAGGAGTATAGCAATCAGTTACCATTGTTTTCATAAACTTGCCTACCTCCGCTGCTTTGGCTCCCGGCGTAGTGGTAGTGGGTATAATAACTTCGCCTATTTCATCTAAAAGTGCCAAATCAGCATCTGAAAAGGTGACTGAAATATCTGCACCTGTATTGCAACCGCTAAGCATTGAATCGCCAACCACAAAAGCAACACCTGTGGCAGCGGTTATAAATTTTAAAAGCTCTCTACGTTCCATATTTTATTTTTTTGCAATGCCTTTTAGTGCATTGCTCATGATAAAAAATTATAAATTTCCTTTTTTTAATTCTTCTACTGCAAATGCTGCTGCACGTGCCGTTAGTGCCATATAAGTTAGTGAAGGGTTTACACAACTGGAGCTGGTCATACAGGCACCATCTGTTACGAATACATTTGTGGCTTCCCATACTTGGTTATTGCTATTGAGTACACTTGTTTTGGAGTCTCTGCCCATACGAGCAGTACCCATTTCATGTATGCCCATTCCAAAAATGTAACCATAGTCATATGCATTTACATCTTTAAGGCCGCTATTGGTAAGCATTTCCTGCGCATCATTCATCATATCCTTGCGCATTTTTATTTCATTTTCCTTTATTTCTACATCCATTTCTAATACAGGCAAACCCCATTTATCTTTCTTGTCTTTATTGAGGTAGATTCTGTTACTATGGTCGGGCAAGACTTCTCCAAAACCCATTATGCCAAAGCCCCATTTACCAATTTCGCTTTGTGCTTCTTTGAGCTCTGCGCCAAATGTAAATTCTGCCACCTCTATACCACGTCCTCTGTTTCCTCCACCTTGGTATCCAAAGCCACGTAGATAATCTCTTTTATCATCATAAATATTTCTATATCTGGGTATGTAAATTCCGGTTGGTCTACGTCCATATACATATTTATCTTCAAAACCTTCAACTACGCCACCAGCGCCAATTTTAAAATGATGATCCATAACATTATGCCCCAATTCTCCACAACTGCTTCCTAAGCCATCGGGCCAAATATCAGTTGCACTATTCATGAGTACCCATGTACTGTTAAATGCACTAGCACATACAAAAACTATTTTTGCTTGATATGTATAAGTTTGATTGGTAAGCGCATCTATGACCTCTACACCTGTGGCTCTTTTTTTGTCCTTATCATATAATATTTTAGTAACAATTTTATTATTTTCTAAAGTAAGATTATTTGTTTTTCTTGCCGCTGGCAATGTGGAAGACTGTGTACTAAAATATCCTCCAAATGGACAACCTCTCCAGCACCTATCTCTGTATTGACAAGCATTTGGCCTATTATTTTCAGGTAGGCTTTTTGTAATATTTGCACTGCGTCCTATAAATAAATGACGGGAACCGTTATAATGTTTTTTTAAATTTTCCGCTACATAATTTTCGGCCACATTCATTTCCATAGCAGGTAAAAATTCGCCGTCAGGCAGCACATCCAATCCTTGCTTACTTCCTTGAATACCTGCATATTTTTCTACATAACTATACCAAGGTGCCAAATCTTCATATCTCAAAGGCCAGTCCACTGCTATACCCTCTTTTCCATTGGCTTCAAAATCCCATTTATTCCATCTGTAGCTTTGGCGGCCCCACAGTAAACTGCGGCCTCCGGTATGATATCCTCTAAACCAGGCAAATGGCTTTTTTTCTGTATATGGACAATCTTTTTCATTGGCCCACATACCAAGAGTTTCTTCGTTCAAAGGATAATCCCTACTTAATGAAGGGTAGTCAGCTTTCATTTGCTGAGTAGCATCTCCACGATGTGGAAATTCCCATACACTCTTATTGGCATTTTTATAGTCCTTAATATGCTCAATGTGTTCACCACGCTCCAGCATCACTACTTTAAGTCCTTTTTCACAAAGCTCTTTTGCAGCCCAACCGCCACTGATACCGCTACCTATTACAATAGCATCATAGGTATTTTGCGCAGCGGCTTTATTGTTTATATTTACATTGGAAGAATCGCCTGGCATTTGTTCTTTTATTTACTGATTAATGAATAATTATTGTTGTAGAAATTTTTTTAAACCTGCTAACCTATACATCGCATATTTCTATTGCCTTCCTTAGAGACGCTACTTTATCATCGGCTATGGGAATAAATTCCTGAGCTACATATCCTTTATATCCAGTCTTCAAAATAGCACGCATTATACCTGCGTAGTTTAATTCCTGATTGGCATCTATTTCATTTCGACCAGGCACACCTGCGGTGTGATAATGACCGATATATTCATGGCCATCTGTAAGTGTTCTTATCACATCTCCTTCATCTATCTGCATGTGATAAATGTCGTAAAGTATTTTAAAATTTGGACTACCCAATTTTCGAACCAATTCAAAAGCCCATTTTGTATTGTCAGCCATATAATCAGGGTGATCTACTTTGCTGTTGAAAACTTCCATTTGCACTATTACTCCATGTTTTTCTGCAATGGGTAAGATCTGTTGTAACCCTGTAATGCAATTCTGCATTCCTTCCTCATCACTCATACCTTTTCGGTTGCCACTAAAGCAAATGATATTCTGATATCCGGCTGCTGCCACTAAAGGAATAGCTTCTGTATAATCATGAATAAGTTGTGGATGAAAGATTGGATTATTAAACCCTTCCGTAAGACTTACTTTACCAGCATGATAGCACATACTGCAATGAATACCGTATGATTTTAATACCGGCCATTCCTGCGGAGTACATAAATCTATAGCTGAAAATCCAATCTGTTTAACTGCCTTGCAGAGTTCATCCAAACTAAGAAAATCATAAGTCCATTTACATACGGAATGATTGATATTTCCTTTAAAAGCCACTTTAGGTAGTTCACTATTACAAAATGCGGTAAGGCTACTTCCACTAATGATGGCAGCCGACCCTGCAATTAAATTTTTAATATTACTACGCCGATTCATTTTTTGCATGATGCTATTTTCCGATTTGCTTGTGCAATTTAATGGTGATAATTAAATTTCTTTCCCGGGTTTTTAAACAATAATAAAAACAGTAAAGCTACACCAGTTGCAAATAAGCATGGAAACAACCAGATACTTTGCCAATCGTGTTGGTTATCGCCAATTTTATATTTATCAACATAAACACCGGCTACATAAAAACCAATATACATACCAATGCCATAGGTAGCCAATGTAATGAGCCCTTGTGCCGAGGAACGAATTTTTTCTCCAGCCATATTATCCGTGTAAATCTGTCCTGTAACAAAGAAGAAATCATAACAAATACCATGTAAAACAATGCCGCCTAAAAGCATCCATACCCCACTTTCTCCGCCTCCATAGGCAAATAATAGATACCTTATTATCCAGGCTATCATTCCAAAAAGTAACATTTGTTTGGTGCCAAATCTTGCAAAAAACCAAGGCATTAAAAATAGAAATACTGTTTCTGCAATTTGGCCCAATGTCATTTTTCCTGCTGCACCTTCCATACCTGATTCGTTTAGAAAAACGTTGGCTTGACCATAATAAAATGCTAATGGAATACATATAAGTACTGAAGCTATAAAGAAGATAAAATAATTTTTGTCTTTTAAGATTTTTAATGCATCTAAACCAATTATTTCTGACATAGTAACTCGCTGACCTGCTTTTGGCGGAGGAGTTTTAGGAAGTGTAAATGAAAATAAACCAAATAGTGCAGATACAACTGCAGCCACTTTAAATGTTATACTTAGCGATGATGGATCTTTCTCCCAAGCCATCCAACCGATGATGAGGCCAGATGCTATCCAGCCAATAGTACCCCACATACGAAGGCCACCAAATTCTTTCTCCGGATTTGATATTTGATTAAGGGCAATTGAGTTGACCAATGCCAGCGTTGGCATATAAAGAATCATGTATATAAGCAGCATACTGTAAAAAGAACCAAACTCTGGCTGCCCTGCAATAAACCAAAGCAATGCAGCACCAACTAAATGAAGGACACCTAATATTTTTTGTGCATCAAAAAATTTATCGGCAATAAGTCCTACAATGAAAGGTGCCACGATAGCGCCCAATGATTGTGTTCCATAAGCCAAACCAGTCTGTTCGCCAGATGCGGATATACTTCCTTTTGTAAGATATGTACCCATTGTAACAAACCAAATACCCCAAACAAAAAAGTTGAGAAACATCATGGTGGACAACTGAAACCTTGTGGTTAATTTCATGCATGCAATAATTTAGTGTGAAGCCGTAAATGTATAGGTATAATTGAATGTACAAAATGATATCATAAAATATTTTTATCCCAAAAAAGTCATTAGACTTTTTTAATTAGGATAATTGGAAGGTTTTATTACAATTCCATAGTCTTGTAAACCATTCTCCTCGTTTCATATCAAGTGAGAGTTTCAATATCTTTTGATTTCCATTTTTTACCATATATCCACCTATTGCAAATACTTTTTATCGTAGTGTTTTCATTCGCTGTTCAACCTTGGTGTTTATGACAACCTGCCGGAACAGGCTTATTATATTGCAGGCCATCATGACCCAATTGAGCGCAGCTTCGGTAGCATCAAAACTTTTAAGATTAAAATTGTCTGCACCAAAATCATATTTTAATTCTCTGATCCTGTTTTCACAATTGACTCTTTGCTTATACAGGAATTTTCAAAAGTCCTATCAATGAACTAATATTTTTCTATGAGCAAGCACCCAAATTGAATGTTTTTATTCTAAAATAAAAATCTTTGTAATAAAATAAGGCTGCCAAAGAAATTTCATTGACAGCCCCATGAACAAAGCAATTAAGCTACTTTATAAGCTTTTATTGAATAGCTTCAAAGTTGATATAATTTCCAGCATTTACCCACTGCACATTTTGAATGCCTTTGTATTTTTTATTTTTAATATATACATCGGTGAGTGAAAGCTTCTTCTCATCTACTACCACAAATGCAATTACTTTACAATTACTCTTGTTATATTGACTTAAGTTGATTGTGAAATTATAACTGTATTGTTTACCAGCTACAGTTTTATCAGCAGGTATTAAATCACCCAAGGCATCAGTAGCAGCCGTTCTATATACATTATGGTGAATATAAGTTGGTATGTAACTACCCAAACCAAAAAATGGATTACCTACAGGACTGGTATTGTAATAATTTGATTGCGGATCGTCAGATGCAACAATATTATCTTCTACCAAATTTACAACCAACTTCAATGGTAATGTGTAAGTACTGCCAAAACCAACTTTTACAACTCCTTTCAATAAATTTCCCTGAAGACGGGTGCCAATGGCCAATCCAACTGATGAATTACTACCAAGATAGGCGGCACTAACCTGAGCAGTATCACTAAGATCAATGATGTCTCCATTGTCATTAAACGTCTTATTGCGCATCATCCAAGCTGTAGGAAATCCAAGGATGGGGTAATATCCCTCAAGTTTAGATTCGTCTGTTGTTTGCATTACATCATCATTATGATTTGCCTGTAAAATAATGCGTGGGTTGTTAGTAGTAAGTTCCTCAAACTTATAGCCCAAACGTGGACAATACCCACACCATGCACCTGTATAATCTTCTACCAAAGCACGACTTAAGTAGGAGGAAGGAGCAGAAGCTGTAGTTTGTAATCCGAAATCTGATTCATTAAATTCCTTTGAATCGGATGGACTTTGTACATCACTTTTCTGACAAGATGCTGCTGCAATTAGTACTACGACCATTGCTGAATAAAACTGGTTTTTTTTGTGCATTTTTTAAATTTTAAAAATAATGATGCAACAAATATAAATCGGTAAGCATTTAAAAATTAAAATTCAAAACATAAATCCATTTATGGTAAAATTTTGCAATAACAAGTCTAAAAAGTATATGGATGGATACAAACCATGACCACATTTATGTTTATCTTATCAAAACTACTGTGCCACTTTGGGAGGTAAATCTATTTGTATCCTTATTGGTGTACTGAAGGGTCCACACATAAGTACCAGAAGGCTGAGCCACACCATTTATAGTACCCTTCCAGTGTTTGGTCCAATCTTTTGTTTCAAAAATTACTTGTCCGTATCTATTATATACTCGAAAAATAAGGTTGAGTGCTTTGTATGCATTCAGCGGATAGAAGCTATCATTTAGTCCATCTCCATTTGGTGAAAAAGCAGTGGGCACGGCAATATAACAGTTATACAAAGCCCTTACAATAACAATAGCAGTGTCAAAGCAGTTGATGTCATTTTTTACGACGAGTACAATGGGATATAATTTACCAGCATTTGATGAAGCGGGAGGGTATAGCTTTGGCGGTGGATTTTTTTCATAACTAAAACTACCATCTCCAAAAGTCCAATACCAAGTTTGAAGATTACCATCACTACTATCTCTGTAAAACAAAGTATCGGAAGGGCAGAATTCAATACCAGGGGATACAAAAGCCCTGGCTACTACGTCATTATCCAAATTAAAAAAGATGGAGGCTGTGTCTTCACACAAATCATTGTTTACAGTTAATTTGATACTCTTAAATCCATCTTTTACATAATAAAAACTACCGCTCTGATCTTGAGCAATTCCTGTGGTATCAAATGCCCAATACCATTTACTTACGTCATGTGCACCATCATGTGCATAGCGTAAAGTATCTATTGTACAACCTTGTATAAGGTTCGCAGAAAAGTCTGCATTTACAGTATCGGCAGTCCTAAAATTCAAAGAATATATAAGTGGTG
>CALAGJ010000129.1 GCA_937892395.1 uncultured Parafilimonas sp. | reverse complement strand
CAGCATCTAAGTCGCCACCAAATTTTGAGAATGCTTCCATCTCTCTGTATAGTGCCTGGTCCAATTTTAAAGTACCGGCCACTTTTTTCATAGATTTTATTTGCGCATTACCACCCACACGGCTTACAGAGATTCCTACGTTAATGGCTGGACGAATACCGGCATTAAAAAGGTTACCTTCTAAGAAAATCTGACCATCTGTAATGGAGATTACATTTGTAGGAATATACGCTGATACGTCACCTGCTTGTGTTTCAATAATTGGCAATGCTGTTAAAGAACCACCACCTTTTATAAGGTGCTTTATGCTTGCAGGGCAATCATTCATGTTTTTAGCCACATCGTCATTGGCAATCACTTTTGCAGCACGCTCTAATAAACGACTGTGTAAGTAGAATACATCACCAGGGTAAGCCTCACGACCTGGCGGACGGCGAAGCAATAATGAAACCTCACGATAGGCTACTGCCTGCTTACTCAAATCATCATAAATGATTAATGCAGCACGTCCGGTATCTCGGAAAAATTCTCCAATTGCAGCTCCTGAAAATGGCGCATAGAACTGCTGTGGTGCAGGGTCACTTGCACTAGCAGATACAATAATAGTATAAGGCATAGCACCATTGTCCGCAAGTGTTTTCATTACACCTGCTACTGTAGAAGCCTTTTGGCCAATAGCAACATATATACAATAAACAGGCTGACCTGCGTCGTAAAATTCTTTTTGATTGATGATGGTATCAATACAGATTGCAGTCTTTCCTGTTTGACGATCGCCAATTACTAATTCTCGCTGTCCACGACCTACAGGAATCATGGCATCAATTGCTTTGATTCCAGTTTGTAATGGCTCTTTTACCGGCTCTCTAAATATTACACCCGGTGCTTTGCGCTCCAAGGGCATTTCATATAAATCTCCGGTGAGTGGGCCTTTACCATCGATGGGCATACCAAGAGTATTGATAACACGGCCCAGCATACTGTCACCTACTTTAATAGATGCAATCTGCCCGGTGCGGCGCACTTTACCACCCTCTTTTATTCCTGCACTTTCCCCCATTAATACCACACCCACATTGTCTTCTTCCAAGTTTAGCGCAATGGCTCTTACTCCATTTTCAAACTCTACCAGCTCACCGCTTTGTACATTATTTAAACCGTACACACGGGCAATACCATCACCCACCTGTAATACTGTGCCTACTTCTTCCAGTTCGGCAGAGGAATTGAAGTTACCCAACTGCTGACGCAGGATGGCTGAAATTTCATCTGGCTTTATTGCTACCATATTTCTGTTTTTAATTCCTTCACCCCCGTGAAGGTATTTCATTTGAAAATGTTTTAAACATCAGGCCACATCGGGGGATGCACCAGTTATTTTACTTAGCGGATACTCTGAATGTAGAGATTGGCGCTAAATTGTTTTTTAATCACGTTTAAATCGTGTAGGATGCTAGCATCTACTAAGTTATTATTAAATTCTAATTTAAAACCACCAATAATATTTTCATCCACCACTGATTCTAATTGTACTGTTTGTAATCCGGCGTCTTTTTGTAAACGCTCTTTGATGATATTTTTTAAGGCATCATCAGCAGGCACCGCAGTTACCAATGTTACTTTTGTAATGCCATTCATTTTATTATACTGTTCAATGAAAGCATCGGCTATTTCAGGTAAATCTCTTTCCCTTCCTTTATTGATTAATAATTTTATAAATGCAGTAGAAAGATCGCCGATATGACCAGCAGTTACAGCATTTATAATGTTTTCTTTTTTATCGCCTTTAATGATTGGGCTGCGCAATAGACCAGTAAAATCCTGACTACTTTTTGTAACTGCCTGCAAGTAAAGCATGTCAGCGTGTACAGCAGTAAGTTGACCTCTTTCTATTGATAGGTCAATAATACTTTTGGCATATCTGGCTGCTAATAGTGGATTTGGCATTTAATCTAATTTGAAATGATAAGTAAGTTGGATAATATATTAATTCAGCTTGACAGCACCTGTTAAATCCTGAATATATTTTTCTTGCTCAGACTTATTGTTTAACTCTCTGCGCAGCACTTTTTCACTTACTTCTATTACCAATGCACCTACTTGATTTTTTACATCTGTGAGTGCAGCATTTTTTTGTTGTGTAATGGCCATTTGTGCTTCAGAAACAATACGATCATATTCTGATTTAGCTTTGTCACGAGCATCTGCAATCATTTTATCCGCAGACTCTTTCGCTTCTTTTATTGTAGCTGATCTTTCTTCTCTTGCTTTCTGCATAAGGGCTTCACTTTCATTGCTCATTTGAGCCATTTCAGCTTTTACCTTTTCCGCGGTAGCAATAGCATCAGCTATGCCTTGTTCCCTTTCCTTTAGCGCTTTTATAATGGATGGCCATGCATATTTTGCAAGAATGAAAAACACTACGAGAAATGCAAGGAGCGTCCATATAATTAAACCCGGATCTGGAGTAAGAAGTTTCATTTATTTTGATTTGATATAATTAAAAGTATAAAAAACTGGTAAAGTAATTTTAAAACTGCACCCTCCGCCCTGTGCTTTGGATGCAGTAATTTTTTTAGCCTGGTGATTAAAGCACCATAGCAAGAAAGCCTACAATGATTCCGAAAAGTGCAGCACCTTCTACAAGGGCAGCAGCAAGAATCATGTTTGCACGAATGTCGTTGGTAGCTTCAGGTTGGCGGGCAATACCTTCTACGGCACCCTTACCAATCTGACCAATACCAATACCTGCACCGATAGCAGCTAAACCTGCGCCGATAGCACCACCCATGTTTGCATTTGCAACTTCGCTCAACAAAACTGTAGCTAAATCCATGTTTATATATTTAAATTAAAAAAAAGACTATTTGTGCTTTATGCTATTCGCTTTCAGCAATGAGTTTGTCACAATCACTGACTCAATTTTTAATGTGCTGCTTCTTCATGATGCTCACCTTCAAAAGCTGCACCTATAAATACTGCGGTGAGATTGGTGAAGATAAAAGCCTGTAAAAAAGCAACCAACACTTCAATGAAATAAATAAATATGGTAAAACCTATAGCAACCGGAGATGCACCCCATCCTGCACCGGCGTTCATACCACCAAATATAAAGATCAATGAAATTAAACAGATAATGATGATGTGACCCGCCACCATATTTGCAAATAAACGAATGATTAATGCAAATGGCTTGATAAACACACCCAAAAATTCAACCAATACCAATATCGGTTTTACAAAACCCGGCACCCCCGGAGGATTAAAAATATGACCCCAGAAATGGCTATTTGTGCTAAATAGTATAACAATAAATGAAATAACGCCGAGTACAACCGTAAAGGCAATATTGCCGGTAACATTGGCTGTGCCAGGTATTAATCCAAAAATATTATTGATTAAAATAAAAAAGAAAACAGTAAGCAAATAGGGTAAATACTTTTCATACTTATGACGAAGATTTGGCTTTGCTACTTCATCTCTCACAAAAAGAATGACGGGTTCTAATAAACTTTGTTTGCCTTTTGGTGCAGTTTTTACGCCTTGTCCTTTTCTATAGGTAGCTGCTATACTGAGCATAAGCCATACAAGAATGGTAAGTGCAAGTAGCATTTGAACCACATTTCTTGTAAGTGATAGATCTATTAGTGATACAGTTTCGTCCATGCTGCCATCTTCTTTTACAGCTATAATTCTTCCATCTTCTAATTTGTATCCTTCGTAAGTAGCATGCCCATGTTCAAATCTGGATGACATAAAGGCTGTAAATCCACGTTGCTGACTATAAATCAAGATGGGTAAAGGGATTGCAATATGATGTTCTACTCCATTTTCATCTTTATATCCTGAAATATGATAGTCATGATTGTCTAATATATGACCGAAAATAACTTCAGCAGCATCAAAGCCTTCTTTTTCTTCTGCGGGGGCGGCATCGTGCTGTTCTGCACCATCTGTATTATCGTGGCCTTCATGCTGCGCAAAAGACGGCTCGGTGTTCAATAAAAAAAATGTTCCGAAAGCCGCTACCAGCAAGAGTTTCAAACGTGGAGGAAGCATAGTGGTCTATAAAATTTGGTGCAAAGATAGGGATGCGCTCCGCTAAAAAGAAACAGATTTTAATGTTTTTTGGATTGACAAGAATTGGTTTTTGGATTTGAAGGGTATCTCCTTTGAAAAAATGGTTAATAAGTCAGCATCTTAGGCCGCCTTTATCCACTCAAAGCAATAATTCATTGTAATTGAAGAAAAATGTAGTGGCAAGTTCTTATCACATTTCCCGAAGGGGCAAATTTTCAAATTTTCTTATAAGATATTTCTGCCGGATAATGGCAAATTGCTCAACAAAAAAGAATATCTGGAATATTAACTGTAACGCGGATACTTACCGTTTGCCCTCAAAGAAACCGTAATGCTTGAGGATATCGTATAATAATTTTTTGCTTGATTCAGAGAGGTTTGCGGCTGTATTTGCATCAGTATGCAGTACAAAAAAATAGGGATGCTTATTTTCTTCTATCCAACCGGCTATCCAATTGTAATATTTGTTGTTTGCAGCTATGCTATTGCTATTGATATAGCTGATACTATAATTACTGTTTGCTTCTTGGCTCAGTTGTTCTTTTACAATGGTTTGGCACCGCTGCTGGAAGGGAAGCTGTTTGAAATAAAGTTTTTTCATTAAGCCAAGTTGTTCATCAGCTGTAACTTTTAGACTGTTGTCCATCCAGAATTTTTGTAGATCTATGATTTTATATTTATTGACCAAGCTGCCATAGCCCAATGTATCTAACCAATGCTGCATGGTATCTTTTCCTATAGCGTTATTCACTACATGAAAATATTCATTTGTATGCTGCTTAAATGCTTGTATCATATTGCATTCTGCATTTGCAGACTGGGAGGTGTCAGATGACGAAGCGGCTATTAATGGTAGCATTACTTTTTCATCTCTTATGCGGCCGGTTTCTATAGCAATAAGGCTACTCAGGATGGAAAAAGTAAAACCTGGTTGGTATGCACTATCTTTAAATCTATCCAAATGGTGTACAAAAAACTGCCCTGCACCATTATCAAACATGCCAAAGCTGCCGGATAGTTTTTGTTGTTCAAAATAGGTATTGAGTTTGCTATCATCTGTTACATTGTTTGGGCTGCAAGCAGCAATGCCCATGCAGGACATGATCCCCACAAATAATTTTCTATACATCATTTTCATAAATAAATATTTCCTATAAGGCAATCATTACGCGAAGCGTTAATGAATAACTCCTAACTCCTTTCCTACTTTTGTAAACGCCGCTATGGCTTTGTCTAAGTGATTTCTTTCGTGGGCTGCACTAAGCTGTACCCTTATGCGGGCCTGCCCTTTAGCTACCACCGGAAAGAAAAATCCTATCACATAAATACCTTCTTCTAAGAGTTTAGCAGCAAACTGCTGACTGAGTACAGCATCGTACAACATGATGGGTACTATGGGATGATCCCCTGGTTTTATATCGAAACCTGCGGCGGTCATTTCTGTGCGGAAATAACTTGTATTGTCTTCCAATTTATCTCTGAGATAAGTGGTTTCTGTAAGCATATCCAACACAGCAATGGATGCCCCTACAATGGAAGGTGCCACTGTATTTGAAAATAAATATGGCCTGCTGCGCTGGCGAAGCATTTCAATGATTTCTTTTTTACCACTGGTAAATCCACCACTTGCACCACCGAGGGCTTTGCCGAGTGTGCCGGTGATGATGTCTATTCTACCCATTACATTGCGATACTCATGTGTGCCTCTTCCATTTTTACCCAAAAAGCCGGAAGAGTGACATTCATCAATCATTACAATGGCATCGTATTGGTCTGCCAAATCGCAAATTTTATCTAACTGTGCTATGGTGCCATCCATGCTAAATGAACCATCTGTAACAATGATTCTGCTGCGGCATGCGGCTGACTCTTGTAGCTTGGCTTCGAGGTCTGCCATATTGTTATGCTCATACCTAAACCGTTGTGCTTTACACAATCGTACACCATCAATGATAGATGCGTGATTGAGCGCATCTGAAATAATGGCATCCTGCTCATTGAAGAGTGGCTCAAATACGCCACCATTTGCATCGAATGCAGCTGCATAAAGAATGGTATCTTCTGTGCCGAGAAATGTGGCTATTTTTTGTTCTAAGGTTTTGTGAATATCCTGCGTGCCGCAAATAAAACGCACACTGCTCATGCCATATCCATGGGTTTCTATAGCCTGATGGGAGGCTTCAATTACTTTGGGATGTGAGGATAAACCGAGGTAATTATTTGCACAAAAATTTAATACTGTTTTGCCATTTACAATTATTTCAGGGCCTTGGGGGCTGGAAATAATCCGCTCTTTTTTGAATAATCCTGCCTGATCTATTTCCTGCAATTCAGCTGCAATGCGGCTCACAAAATTTTCATTCATACTTATGCAATTTTTTCTGCGGGCAAATGTAGTGAAATGAAGATGGATGCTTGCTTCATTTATAACTGTTGTTCATGATGCAGCAGCTGAATGAATTGTGCGTGGTATTGGCGTGTTGATTTGGTTGATTATTTCTTTTTAATTTTTATTACTGTTTCAGAATCGTTTCTTTAAATCACCGCCACCATTCCATCATACAAATCAAAGGTCACTCCTTCACCACCTTCTCCATCTTTCTTCTTCCATCACTCAGCATAAACTCCACCATATAAACCCCTTTGGCAAGGGCGGCAGTATTGAGTATAAGTGTATTATCTCCACTATTTAGAAAACGGGTTTCTGTATAAACCAAACGGCCTGCTGTATTGTACCAGTGCACATTCATAGGAGTGGATTCTTTAAGACCACTATTGACCACAATAGAAAACTTTGAAGTAAAAGGATTGGGTCTTACACTTACCGTAAATGGTTTAGTAGTAGCTGCTATGCTAATGGTATTGCTTAGTTCTTTGCGGCCATCTGCCTGCAGAAAACTGATTCTGTAAAAGTTGGTTACCCCCGCAGTTGCATTTTCATACTTATAAGCCGCTGCTTTATGCTGTGGTGTTATAGTAGCAATCTGTTTAAAATTTATACCATCTGTACTCCGCTCCACCACCATATTTTGCAGGTTCGTTTCATTATAGGTTTGCCAGTAGAGTATGTTTTTATTATTTTTTCTCTCTCCTGTTAAAGCACTAAAACCAAGTGGCAGCACCGGGTTTTGGAAGAAATAGGCTGCACCTGCTTTATAGATGTAATTTTCTCCATTTTCATCAAAACTTTCATAGTTGGCACCGCAGAGAATATCATCCCCGCTAATACCCACAGCGCAGCCAAAATATTGCGGCCATGAATCAAGAATGCTGGAAATCCTTCTATCCGGTGCTACAATTTTCTGCATCTCCATCCATACCCCTTCCGTATTTTTCTGATAGATATATGCTGCACCCGTATTGAAAGAATATTTCTTCCCTTTTTCATTTTAGTCATTTGCCAAAGCACCTACTACAATATTGTCTCCTTCAGTAGCTAAAGTAAACCCAAAAAAATCTTCTTCCCGCCCATCAGAGGCTTCGAGACGTTGTATTTTTGTCCATACCCCGTCCATATTTTCAAAAATATAAGCCGAGCCGGTGTATTCAATACCATTGGAATTATTGCCACTCGAACCTACTATAAGGCGGTTGCCTTTCATGGTAACAGATTGTCCAAAACCTACTTCATCTACTCCTCTTAATCTTTGTATCTCCTTCCATACCCCCTCCTCATTCCTGAAAATATAAACAGAGCCTGAATCTAAATTGCCTTCTGCACCAACGGCAGCATAATCTCCAGAAATGGCTACCCCCCCCAAAAATCGGCAGCCCCCAACCTTTCTCTGTCCGAGGCCACTATTTTCTGCGAAAACACCCATTCATTGCCAATACGATGATACAGGTAAGCCGAGCCTGCCCCAAGTATGGTGTTTTCCCCATTTTCATCTTCCCCATCCCGGGGAGAACCCGCAAGTATCCAATCCCCTGATATCGATAGCTTCCAGCCAAATTCATCATAATATTCCCTATCCGGGGCATAGAGTTTTTGCTTTTCGCTAAGCGCTCCTTTTTGTTTTCAAATACATAAAAAGCGCCGGCAGATTCATAAGACTGGGCGCCTTCAAAGGGTGCGCCTATAAGCACATGATTGCTGTCTGAGGCCAT
>CALAGJ010000128.1 GCA_937892395.1 uncultured Parafilimonas sp. | reverse complement strand
GAAAGGACCACAAAGACCTATTAACTCAGAAATGAACCGTGCAGCAGTAGTTGCATCTTTCATTTATACAGATGCTGTAATCATTTTTGAAGAAGATACTCCGTTGCACGTAATACAATCAATACTACCAGACGTACTAGTAAAAGGTGGCGACTATACCATTGAACAAATAGCTGGTGCCTCAGATGTAGTGGCAAATGGGGGCCGTGTAGTTATTCATCCTATTGTAGATGGCTATAGCACTACTGGCATTGTAGAAAAAGTACAGTACATAAAGTAAAAATCAATTTGGTTAAATAGGCCGTTCAATTGGTTCATAAAATATCCAATATAGCTCATGCCCATCATTGAATTGACAACAACAATCAATGCTCCTATTCAGCGTTGTTTTGATCTGTCTCGAAGTATAGATTTGCACAAAATTTCTACAGCAAAAACAAATGAAAAAGCCATTGATGGCATTGTATGTGGTTTAATCAATCTGAATGAAACTGTAACTTGGCAAGCCACTCACTTTGGCATCAGACAACAACTCACATCAAAGATTACAGCTTTTCAAAGTCCACACTATTTTATTGATGAGCAAGTGAAGGGCATTTTTAAATCATTTCAACATAAGCATTTATTTCAAGAAATAGACAACAAAGTTTTTATGGTCGATATTTTTGACTTTCAATCGCCTTTTGGTTTTGTGGGTAGGCTGTTTAATTATTTTGTACTTACCAACTACCTCAAAAAACTGCTCATTGTAAGAAATAATGTGATTAAAGAATATGCCGAATCGGAAAGATGGAAAGAGTTGATAGATTAAAAATGCCCCTATAAATTAGCATGTATCTTAATTCAAAATAAAAAAATCTTCCCGCTTTCTCATTTCCCGAAGGGTAAAAAATTAACTTCGCCGCATCATGAATTTTGACCGTAAGCATCTTACTGACGAAAACTTAGTAAAGTTTTATAAAACCATTCTACTGCCACGTCTTATTGAAGAAAAAATGTTGGTACTGCTCAGGCAGGGCCGCATCAGTAAATGGTTTAGTGGAATAGGGCAGGAAGCCATATCCTGTGGTGTAGCACTTGCTCTCCAACAGGATGAATGGATTATGCCGCTACACCGCAATCTAGGGGTGTTTACCGGCAGAAATATGCCCCTGAGTAAATTATTTATGCAGTGGCAGGGCAGTAAAGATGGCTATAGCAAAGGACGAGAAAGGAGTTTTCATTTTGGCAGTCCGGAGCATCATATATGTGGTATGATTAGCCATTTGGGCCCTCAGTTGGCACTTGCAGATGGCGTTGCTTTAGCTTACAAATTAAAAAAGGAAAATAAGGTTTCGCTTGCCTTTAGTGGAGATGGTGGTACTAGTGAAGGCGATTTTCACGAAGCCCTCAATACTGCCGCGGTATGGGATCTTCCTGTCATATTTGTCATTGAAAATAATGGATATGGTCTTAGTACTCCGGTCAATGAACAGTATCGCTGCACCAGCTTAGTCGAAAGAGCAAAAGGTTATGGTATGGAAGGTGTGTGCATAGATGGCAATAATTTACTGACAGTGTATGACACCATAAAAGGGGTAAGATCATATTGTATCAAAGAGCAAAAACCATTTTTGATAGAGTGCATGACTTTTAGGATGAGGGGCCATGAGGAAGCCAGTGGTACCAAATATGTACCTCAACATCTTTTTGAAACCTGGCAGGAAAAAGATCCCATTTCAAATTTTGAAAATTATTTATTAGAAACAGGAGTACTCACAAATGGTACTGCGGATATTATAAAAGAGCAGTTAAAATCTTATATAGAATCTGAGCTGGCTATTGGGTTTGCAGCACCTGCTTTGGAAGCAAATACTGATGAAGAAATTAAGGATGTATATGCGCCAATCAAACTATCTGGTACAACTGTATTAGATAATAGTTTGCCAAAAGCAATTTTACCTACTCCTTCTACAGAAAAGAAATTTATACAGGCATTGCAAGATGGGCTTCGCCAGAGTATGGAAATGCATCCAAACTTAGTATTGATGGGTCAGGATATTGCGGAATATGGTGGTGCTTTTAAAGTAACAGAAGGCTTTGTAGAGCTGTTTGGCAAAGAGCGGGTGCGCAATACGCCACTTTGCGAAAGTGCCATTGTAGGTGCAGCACTTGGTCTTAATTTGGAGGGGTATAAAGCCATGATGGAAATGCAATTTGCAGATTTTGCTACCGTTGGCTTTAACCAAATTATTAATAACCTGGCAAAAATTCATTACCGCTGGGGCCAGGCTGCAGATGTGGTGATACGCATGCCCACAGGCGGTGGCATGGGAGCCGGTCCATTTCACAGCCAGAGCAATGAAGCATGGTTTACACATACACCCGGGCTGAAAGTGTTGTACCCATCTACCCCTCAGGATGCTAAGGGACTTTTGATGGCAGCATTTAATGATCCCAATCCTATTATCTTCTTTGAGCATAAAGGATTGTATCGCAGCATTAGCGGCACTGTGCCAGATGGTCCTTATGAAATAGAAATAGGCAAAGCCAGACTTGTGCAGCAGGGCAATGATATGAGTATAATTACTTACGGTATGGGTGTGCAGTGGGCTTTGCAATATTCGAAAGATCATGCAGAATACAGTATAGAAATTTTGGATTTGCGTAGTCTATTGCCATTGGATTATGAGGCAATTGCTGCTACGGTAAAAGGTACAGGTAAAGTTTTGCTACTGCATGAAGATACACTTATAGGTGGCATTGGTGGAGACATCAGCGCATGGATTGCAGAACATTGTTTTGAATGCTTAGACGCACCTGTGGTCCGATGTGCTTCGCTGGATACACCCATTCCATTTAATTTGGAATTGGAAAAGAATTTTATGGCAAACAGCAGGCTCCATGATGCAGTTAAAAAATTAATGGAATATTAAGGTAGTCTTCTGCATCACCAACATTGTGGATAAATGAAATAAGATTTTATAACAAGCTATTTATTTTTGATTAGATAAACAGAGCAAATGAAACCTACACAGACGCTATTAGATAAACTGGAAGCAGTATTGGAACAAAGCGGATTTAGTGTTCGCTATGAGCGTGGCACTTTTCAAAGTGGCTGGTGCCTGTTGGAGCAAAAAAAGATAGTTGTTCTCAATAAATTTTTAGATGTTGAAGGCCGCATAAATGCACTTACCGATCTAGTACCACAGGTTAATATTTCCTATGATGCACTTACATTAGAAAGCCAGAAACTTTATGATTCGATTGTGGCAAAAATGAATATGCCAGCTGCAGAATAATCTTTACACTTTATACAGCATCAAACAAATACATTCACTTAGTTTTGGCCTGTGGCTCATATACCGCTTACGATAGAATTTTTAGGTTCTGGCACCAGTACCGGCATACCCATGATAGCTTGTACCTGCGCAGTATGTACCAGTGCCAATCCCAAAGACAACAGACTAAGAAGCAGCATACTTGTTTCGTCGGATACCACTACTATTGTCGTGGATACCACTCCAGATTTCAGACAGCAAATGCTTCGTATTGGCAACAACAAATTGAATGCTGTTTTATTTACACATCCACACAAAGATCATATTGCAGGTTTAGATGATGTTCGTGCTTATAATTATTTTCAACAACAGGCTATGGATGTGTATGCTAACAGCCTTACAGCCGAAGCATTGAAGAGAGAATTTGCCTATGTTTTTGCGGATAAAAAATATCCTGGTATTCCTCAAATAAATTTATACGAAATAGATGAAACCCCATTTATAATTGGGGATATTGATATAGTACCTTTTACAGTATGGCATCATAAAATGCCAGTATATGGTTATCGCTTTGGCAAGTTTGTGTATATAACAGATGCCAATAAGATTGACCCTTCTGCTTATCCAAAGATTGAAGGAGCAGAGGTTTTGGTACTAAATGCGTTGAGGCATGAAAAACATATTTCGCATTTCACACTTGAAGAAGCGGTAGCTCTCTCAAATCAGCTACAGATAAAAGCTGCATACTTTACACATATCAGTCATCAGTTAGGCAGGCATGATGATATCAATGAATTGTTGCCGCCACATATCAGATTGGCTTATGACGGTTTGAAAATTGTAGTGTAGATATAGCTTATACTGCACACAAAAGGATGATTGTAATTGACATGTATAGCTACCTCAACAAGCCAGCTGCCCACTCAGTAGCATATCTTGCTTTAAGCCATTTTACTTTTAGCTCTATTAATTTTTGTGTGGTTTCTAACACTTTATTTTCCCTTGCATTTATAAGGAAGAGACTACTTTCTCCGTTTTGATACCTTAGTTCTTCAGCTCTAAGTAATGCAGTAAAATTTTTTAGTGCGCCTTCGGCTAATATGATTTGCTGCTGAAGGGCTTGCGTTTCATTGTAATAAGTTTTAATCTTATTTTCAACTTCCCATCTTTTGTTATTGAGTTGGAAATTTGTTTCCTGAATTTTTAATTTTGCCATTCGATAATCACCACGACCCTCAGACAAACGCAGTGGAATTTTAAAATCAAAACCCAGTTTGTAATTATTTTCCAAGAATGCTGCACCTACTCCTTTGGTTACATTATAGCCACTATTCAGCAAGTTTGCTTTCAAATTAAAGTAGGGCAATAATCCCTGAAATTTCAATTTTCGCTCCACATTGAGGGCATCCAATTTTATATTATATACAAGCAAAGCGGGATTTTCATTGCTACTTCTAAGTAGCATGGTTTCAAGCAACAGTTCGTCCTCCGGACGAAAAACCTTAACGCTATCAGGAAAGTAAGATGTGGGTACCAAGTAGGCAATATCCTGCTCTGTCCATAAAAAGTTTGAAATGTCTAACGCTGCATTCTGTAATCTCACAAAACCCTCTGCCTGCATCATTTGAAAACTTTGCAACTGTGCAAGCGCCTCTGAGGTATCAATGGCTGGTCTATCTCCTTGCTGCCAAGCTATGCGTACCAGTCTTAATCTATCATTACTAACCGATACAAATTTTGTTAGTAAATTGTACAGCATATTCGTACCTGCCCAATTCAAATAAGTGAGTGTAGCATCAAACATTAAATTATTGAGTGCCTGCAGTCTATCCTGCTCACTCATACTCACCATAAGTTTTGCCTGCTGAACCTGAGCCCTTCTTTTGTCCATTAAAAGATTTCGGGCCAGCGGAATTTCAAGACCGAGATAGCTTGTTTTGCCCGTGCTAAATTCACTGTTGATAAACTGACCTCCATTGTTTTCAACACCAGCTTTAAAATCTATGCCCGGCCAGGTAGGTATTTTTAGTTCAGGATTTGTGTAATAAAAATAATTTTTTCCATCAAAGGTTTTGTTTTCATTTTGAATAGCAAGTATAGGATCAAAACCACCCCTGCTGGCCAATAGTTCTGCCTTTGCTTTATCCACACCAATCATAGCCTGCTTTGCCACCGGATGATTTTTTCGCACTTCCATCATAAATTCATCCATGCTGAAATTTTGCGCATTCAATGCGCAACAAGAAACAACTAAAGCAAGAAATGAAAAACGCAGTTTTAAGCACCTCATTTTATTTCTTTTGATCTTTTTTAGTATCCGAATCATTTTGTACAGATGGAAGATAATAATCAGGCGGAAAACCATTTATTTGTCGCCATAGTTCATACCAAATTCGCACATCCTTCAGTAATGCTATTCCTTTTGCTCCACCACCCATTCTTAGCTGTGGTGGCCAGGGTTTTTCTGCGGGATCTTCTTTAATCAATACACGAAATAATCCTTTGTCAGTAACTGATGTTTCTACAGCTACAACTATTCCACCAAAAGTACCATAAGATGCAGCTGGCCATCCACTGAATACAATAGCAGGAAAGCCATCAAATACAAACCTCACTTTCTGACCAATATTTATCAATGGAAGATCCAAGGGTTCTATAAACATTTCTACTGCATAAGTAATGTCTGTGGGCACTACTTCTACAATCATTTCACCATCTTTTACAATTTCTCCAATACCAGCTTTTCTTGCTTGTATCACCTGCCCATCTTGCGGAGCTTTAATGAAATATAATTGACTCCTGATATTGTAGTTACTGTATTGATTTTTAAGTTTTGAAACGTCTGCTTGTCCACTTGCCACTTGAGATAGTGATGCAAACTGATCTCCCTGTGCTTTGCTAATTTTATCAGTATAATCCTGTATTGTGCCACTAAGTTCTAATCTTAATATCACAAGCTCTTGTTTGCTGTTTGTAAACTTGATTTCGGCACTTGTTTTTTTGGCCATTGCATTTTGAAAAGACTGATTTCTTTGCTCCAATTGTGTGAGTGAAACCAGTCCACTGTCAAACATTACTTTTTGACGATTGTATTGTAGAGTAGCTATTTTAAAATCATTTTGCGCAGCAAGCATATCCATACTATCGCTTTGTACTTTTAAGCCTTGTTGTCTAATTTTATTGTCAATCTGATTGACCTTTAATTCTCGACCCTGATTGAGTGCTTCTATCTGTGAAGCCGCAGCTGCTGCTTTACTTTGATAACCTTGCACAGCAATTTCTTTTGAACTAATCTGCTCCTCTGTGCGCAGCAACAAATTGGGATCAAAATAGTCATCTTTAATTTCTGTAAGTTGTATGATGGTGTCGCCTGCTTTTACATAATCTCCCTCTTTTACATACCATTTTACAACCCTACCGGGAATGATGGTATTGAGCTGCTGAGGACGCTGCTCTTGTCGAAGTGTGGTTACATTTCCATTTGCTCTTATGTTTTGCGTCCAGGGTAAAAACAGCATAACAATTAAAGCGATGAATATGCCCCATAACCATTTTTTTGCAGTACTTTTTTTGTTGATGCGATAGATGGTATCAAAAGCATTATAATGCGACTCTTGGCTAAGTGCCTCTAAGTTGCTAGTAATAAATTTATTTTTTTCCATTGGGTATCAGATTAGTCTTGTGGCTTTACGGGTTGTAAAATGATTGATCTGTTACATGATGCTATTTCTTCTGGATCATTTGTAGCAATGAGTACTGTCATACTTTCCCTTGAACGAATAAAATCGAGGACCCGGGCTTTATTCGCCTGCTCCAGATTGCGTGTGGGCTCTTCCAGCAATATCATTTTTTCTTTACCGAGTAATGCCCTGATTAAAAGTATTTTTTGTATAGTCACTTTCGGCAATCTTTTACCAGCAGGGTCTAAAATCATATTATATCCTTCCGGCTGGGATTGTATGAAGTGCAAGAGGCCGCAGCGGTCCACCATATTGGTTACTTCTTCCATGGTGAGTGCTGCATTTCCCATTGTAATATTTTCCATCAAAGTACCTTTGAAAATGTCTTGATGGCTAAGCAATATGCCTGTGTTGGCTCGTAAACTTTCAATGCTATAATTCTGAAGCGGGATTTTATTTAAGCTAATATTTCCTTCATAAGTTGGAAATGCACCGGTAAGTAACCTCAACAAAGTGCTTTTGCCTGAGCCGGATATACCGCTCACTGCTATATGCTCACCTTTTTTTATTAGTAGGTTTAGGTTTTTAATCACATGCTGATCATCCGGATAAGCAAAACTAAGATTTGAAAATTCCACTTCAATACCACCATCTGAAACTGGAAGATCAATACTTCCTGATTGCTCAATTTCTGCTGATGTAACCTTGCCCAATTTTTCAGCAGCAGTAAGTACATCATAAACTTTATCCAAGTTTACAATAAATTTTTCGACCGCATTTATGACAGTGAGTATTACAATTTCGGCTGCAATAAATTGACCAATATTCAACTGCTGATTTACCAACAAAATAGAACCTACAATAAGCATTGCACCAGTTATCATTACTTTAAATGTAATCAGGCTCCAATATTGCTGCATCAATATTTTGAAATGTGCAGTTCTGCTGTTTAAATAACCTGTTGTAAGCTCATCTGTTTTCTTAATGTGAATAGATGTGCCTTTGCTGTATTTAAAAGTTTTAATTGCCCTTGCTATTTCTTCTAACCAAGCAGCTACAGCATATTTGTAATCGCTTTCCTTAAGACTTGTTTCCATTCCCTTTATAGCCGTAAAACGAAGAATGAAAAACAAGATCGTAACTAATAGTAAACCAAAAGCTATAAATATGGGATGATAGAAGGATAAAAGTAATAAACCCAATAACATTTGTATGAGTGCAGCCGGTATATCCAATAATAATTTGGCCATACCTTTTTGTAGAGTAGGTGTATCGAAGAAACGATTTACTAATTCTGGAAGATAGTAATTGTCTAATTTTTGTATGTTGAGTTTAGGGAGTCGATCTGCAAATTCAAAAGAGTAACGTACAAATAGCTTTTGTTCAATTTTTTCAATCAATTGCATTTGACGTACTTGTAAAAGGCCACTTATAAACACACCAATTACTACTAATCCAATCAACAAAATAATGGATGTAGAATATGAGGAGGCTAATACAAATCCGATAATGGCTTGTATGCCAATTGGCACTGAAAGCTGTACTAAACCACTGATTAAAGCGAGTATATATATATTCCAAATGTCTTTAGCATCAAGTTTTAAAAACTGATAAACTTTTTGGATTGCACTGCTCAGTACATTTTTGCCAGTTGCTGCTGCCATTGTTTAAAAAAGCGTTGTTGGGTGCGAAGAAACAATAAACAGGTGGGATTGTTTAAAAATCAATCAAATCTTTAAAATATTTTGCAATTTTTGGTTTGCATTTTTAAAAAGGCCTTACAGAAGTTAAAAAGAATAGAAGTACTGATTTAGTTACACCAATTTTAGTTGATTAATAAAAACCGGCTGG
>CALAGJ010000127.1 GCA_937892395.1 uncultured Parafilimonas sp. | reverse complement strand
CCTTTGCCTTCCCAAAAAAAGGGGTGCCTCGGCATGTCCTTATTCAGCGGAAAACAGTTCTTTTTTTATGCCGAAGTAGCTCAGTTGGTAGAGCAACTGATTTGTAATCAGTAGGTCGGGGGTTCGACTCCCTTCTTCGGCTCATTCAAGGGTTGAATAGTTGAGAGGTTTATTTGTAGGAAAATTTTTTCTTACTTAAAAACTGGTCAACCTGTCGCCTGCAGAAGGGCAGTTTCCAGAGCGGCCAAATGGGGCGGACTGTAAATCCGCTGTCTTCGACTTCGGTGGTTCGAATCCACCACTGCCCACGTTTTTTAGCGGGAGTAGCTCATTTGGTAGAGCGATAGCCTTCCAAGCTATAGGTGGCGAGTTCGAGCCTCGTCTCCCGCTCAGTATTAATGTAAGTTCTTTAAATGGTTGATGGAGTAAAACGATAACGCAATACCAGCCGTTGTAGCTCAGGGGTAGAGCACTTCCTTGGTAAGGAAGAGGTCGTGAGTTCAATTCTCATCAACGGCTCAAAACCGGGAAGAATCGATAACATTACTAAGCAGATATTTTTGCTTTTTGATGTATTAAATTTTAAACTATGGTCAGTAGTCAAGTGCTATTGACTGGATTATAAAACAATAAAAAACGAATAAAGATGTCTAAAGAGACCTTTAAGAGGGATAAACCTCACGTAAACGTTGGCACCATTGGCCATATTGACCATGGTAAAACTACTTTGACAGCAGCTATTACTACAATCCTTTCTTCCAAGGGTTTAGCAGAAGCTAGAAAGTATGATGAAATTGATGCAGCTCCAGAAGAAAAAGAGCGTGGTATCACTATCAATACAGCTCACGTAGAATATCAAACTGCCAATCGTCACTATGCTCACGTGGACTGTCCAGGACACGCTGACTATGTGAAAAATATGATTACAGGTGCTGCCCAAATGGATGGTGCCATATTAGTTGTAGCCGCTACAGATGGTCCAATGCCTCAAACAAAAGAACATATTCTTTTGGCACGTCAGGTGGGTGTACCTAAAGTTGTGGTATTCATGAATAAAGTTGACTTAGTTGACGATCCAGAATTACTTGAATTAGTAGAAATGGAAATTCGTGAATTATTAAGTTTCTATGGTTTCGATGGAGACAATACACCAATCATCAAAGGTTCTGCTACCGGTGCATTAGCTGGTGAAGATCAGTGGGTGAAAGCTGTAGAGGAATTGATGGAAAGTGTAGATAGCTACATACCATTGCCTCCTCGTCCAATAGATCAGTCATTCCTTATGAGTGTGGAAGATGTATTCTCAATTACAGGTCGTGGTACTGTTGCTACTGGTCGTATTGAGCGTGGCATTATCAAAGTAGGCGATGCAGTTGAAATCGTTGGTTTGATGGATGCTCCTCTTAACTCCACTGTAACTGGTGTGGAAATGTTCAAAAAACTATTGGATCGTGGTGAAGCTGGTGATAATGCCGGTTTATTACTCCGCGGTATTGAGAAGAAAGATATCCGTCGTGGTATGGTTATCGTACATCCTAAGAGCATTACACCACATACAGAATTTAAGTGTGAAGTGTATGTACTTAGCAAAGAAGAAGGTGGACGTCATACTCCATTCTTCAATAACTATCGCCCTCAGTTCTATTTCCGTACTACTGACGTTACTGGTGAAGTAACTCTACCAGAAGGTACAGAAATGGTAATGCCAGGTGATAACATTTCACTTACTGTAAAGTTAATCATGCCTATCGCAATGGAGAAAGGTTTGAAATTTGCAATACGTGAAGGTGGCCGTACAGTTGGTGCTGGTCAGGTAACTGAAATTATAAAATAAATTCTCAAACGCTATTGAAATAGCAACAGAGATTTTTGCTTCATAGCAAAGAATAATTTTGATTGATAAAATCTGAAAGCTGTCCACGATAATACGGGATAGCTTTTAGATTTTCTACGGGCATAGTTCAATGGTAGAATAGCGGTCTCCAAAACCGTTGATCTTGGTTCGAATCCAGGTGCCCGTGCAAAGTAGAAATACATATAAAAATGAACAAAGTATCTGCATACTTCAAAGAATCTTATAGAGAATTGTTGGAGAAGGTAACCTGGCCAACATGGGCGCAATTACAGCAATCTACAATCATAGTATTGGTAGCAACTATTTTTATAATGGCTATTGTGGCTGTTATGGACTTAGGCAGCAGCCAATTACTAAAGTTGATTTATTCATTATTCAAAGCTTAGATAGATGGAAGCCGTAATAGAGGAAAGTGTTGTACCACAACAGGACGATAGCAAATGGTATGTGCTGCGAGTAGTAAGCGGAAAAGAAAGAAAAGTAAAAGAATATTTGGAGAAAGATGTAGTGCGCAGTGGCTATGATAAAATAATCAAACAGATTTTCTTACCCATGGAAAAAGTATATAAAGTACAGAATGGTAAGAAAGTAATGCGTGAAAAAAACTATTATCCCGGCTATGTAATGCTTGAAGTAGCTAGTGGAAAACTCAGCGATGATATCATACAACATATTAGCAACATCAGTAATGTAATGCATTTTCTTACAGATGGTAAGGGTAGTAAAGGAAATATCATTTCACTACGTAAATCAGAGGTAAATAAAATGCTGGGCAAGGTGGATGAAATGAGCGAACAAGGCATCAGCATGGTAGAACCTTTTATAATGGGAGAAACAGTAAAAATTATAGATGGGGCTTTCAATGACTTTAATGGTGTAATTGAAGAAATTCATGATGAAAAGAAAAAGTTGAAAGTAATTGTAAAAATATTTGGCAGAAGCACGCCAGTTGAACTCAGTTATATGCAAGTTGAAAAATTGAGCTAAACTGAAATAAAATAAAAGAATGGTAGTCTGGTTGGACTACCTTTTTTTATGCAATTCATTTTCTAATCCATCCTTGTTAACTTTGTTCAAACTGCTGCAGCTTAAATTTTTTTTCCAAAATGATTATTAAAGAGATAATTGAAATATTAGAAATACAAGCACCTCCTATCTTACAAGAAACTTACGACAATAGTGGGCTTATAACAGGTGTAAACAGTCAAAAGTGTACTGGTGTATTGTGCACATTAGATGCCACTGAATCAGTAATAGAAGAAGCCATTCAGCAAAACTGCAACCTGATTGTGGCACACCATCCCATCATATTCGGAGGACTAAAAAAAATAAATGGCCATAACTACGTGGAGCGTGCAATCATAAAAGCCATTAAACATGATATTGCCATTTATGCCATACACACAAATCTTGACAATATCATAAATGGAGTTAATGGCAAAATTGCTGATCTGCTGGGATTAATCAATAGACAAATTCTACAGCCCAAGCAGCAAATGCTTTGTAAGATTGTGACGTTTGTACCTATGGAACATGCTGAAAAAATTAAACATAGTTTTTTTGAGAGTGGGGCCGGGCAAATTGGTTTGTATAGTGAGTGTAGCTTTAGCATAAAAGGTACGGGTACGTTTAAAGCTGGTGCTGGCGCAAGCCCGTTTGTAGGTATTATTGGTAAAAGGGAGGAAGTAAGGGAAGCAAAAGTTGAAGTAGTCTGCCCAGTATGGAGGAAGGATAAAGTATTAAGAGCATTGATAGAAGCACATCCCTATGAATCTGTGGCATACGATATCATCAAACTTGAAAATACTGAAAATGAAATAGGTAGCGGACTGATTGGGATGCTGCCAAAACCAGTTAATACAAAAGAATTTTTTGAAACCATCAAGCAAACCTTTGGCCTATCAGTCATTAAGCATACAAATATCATATCCGAAACCATACAAAGCGTAGCCATCTGTGGTGGCGCAGGCAGTTTCCTTACCAGCAAAGCCATTGCCCGAAGGGCAGATATTTTTCTTAGTGCAGATTTTAAGTACCACGAGTTTTTTGATGCTGATGATAAAATTATCATAGCAGACATTGGCCATTGGGAAAGTGAGCATTTTACAATTGACTTGTTGGTTGATATTTTAAAGGCCAATTTCCCTACTTTTGCAATCCAAAAATCAAAAAGCAGGACAAACCCTGTGTATTATTTTGCATAATCTTTCTCAATTAATAAATTAAGTATATAGAAAATGGCAGCCACAAAAGAATATTCCGTTCAGGAAAAATTAGTGTCACTCACAAAGCTTCAGTTAACAGACTGTAAGTTGGATGAAATTAAAGTGCTGAAAGGAGAATTGCCTATTGAAGTAAGTGATCTTGAAGATGAATTGCAGGGTTTAAAAAGCCGCCAGGTAAGAATTGAAGAAGAAATCAATGGTATCACTGACTTTATTGCCGGTAAAAAAATGGCTATGAAAGAAGGTGAAGAACAACTAAAAAAATATGAAAAGCAAAGTAGCGAGGTAAAAAACAGCCGTGAGTTTGATGCCATCAATAAAGAGATGGAAATGCAGCAGCTTGAAATAAAATTAGCAGAAAAACACATGAAGGATGCTAATGAAGAAATGGCGGAAAAGGTTAAACTTTTGGATGCAGCTAAAAAGCATTTCACGCAGAAAGAAGGCCTTTTGACTCAAAAGAAAAGTGAGCTACAAAAAATTATTACAGAAACAGAAAAAGAAGAAAGCCATTATTTGAGTCTTGCTGATGATGCAAGAAAGCAAATAGATGAGCGCTTACTTTTTTCCTATGATCGCATTAGAAAAAGCTATAGAAATGGGCTTGCTGTGGTGCCAGTGCATAGGGATGCATGTGGTGGTTGCTTTAATGCTATTCCTCCACAAAGACAAAGTGAAATTCGTCAGCATAAAAAATTAATTGTTTGCGAAAACTGTGGTAGAATATTGGTAGATGAAGAAACGCATAACAATATTGAAGTAAAATAAGTTGATTTAACAGATTTCTAATATTTGGGATGCAATAAATAGCATCCCTTTTTTTATTTTCGGGCAGTACATTCAGTAATAAGTTACTTTGAACTTACCATATAATAAATTACTTGAAACAATATACGCACCATAGATTTTTACTAATGGCATTCGCCTTTCTTTTTTGCTTTACATTGGAAGCTGCGGCTGAAAAATCTTTTGATTTTAGCCCAATTTGTAAGCAGGCTTATAGCGATATAATTAGTCTTAAAATCTCCAATGGAAAGCAATTGATTTCTGCAGCCAGACAGCAGAATCCTGATAACCTCATACCAGATTTATTAGATAGTTATTGCGATTTTTTTATACTATTTTTTAATGAGGATCCTGTAGAATATAGCAAACGAAAAACAAATTTTGATGGATACATCAGTAAGCTTTCTTCTGGTCCGCAAAATTCTCCATATTTTAATTATAGTAGAAGTGTGGTGTATATTCAAAAAGCATGTGCTGAAATAAAATTTGGCGACCGATGGAAGGCGGGTTGGGATTTTAGAAAGGCATTTGCATTAGTTAAAGACAATAAAAAAGCATTCCCGGCATTTGTTCCAAACAAAATGATTTATGGACCAATGCAAGTTATTGCAGGCACTATACCGGATAGCTATAAATGGTTGGCCGGTTTATTTGGCATTTCAGGATCGATAAATGAAGGTATGGCTCAACTCCAATCCGTGGTAAAAAGTAATGATGCAGATGCTAATCTTTTTCATACAGAAGCCCTCTTTTATTACAGCTATATTAGTTTTTACATTCAGAATAAAGAAGAAGAAGTATTTCAACTCATCAACCAACAAAAACCAGATCTTGTAAACAATCATTTGATGGCATATATGGCTGCAAATTTGGCTTTAAATGCCAAGAAGAATGAGTATGCAAGATCGATCATTTTAAAGAGAAATCAATCCCCCGCATATCTGGTTACTCCAGTGTGGGATTATGAGCTGGGCTATATTAGTCTTAGGCATTTGGAGTATAAAGCTGCAGCAAATTATTTCTCCAATTTTACAAAAAACTTCAAGGGTAAATTTTATGTAAAAGATGCGTATGAAAAACAAAGTTGGGCATGGTATTTACAAGGCAATACGGCCAATGCAGAAAACTGTAGAAAACTTGTACTTGCAAAAGGAAATACAGAAACTGATGCAGACAAAGAATCTTATAAGGATGCAAAAGCAGGCCTGTGGCCAAATATCATTTTGCTTAAAGCAAGACTCTTGAATGATGGTGGATATTTGAATGAAGCTTTAACACTACTACAGTCCATAAAAGAATCTGATTTACAATTTGATAAAGATAAATTGGAATATACCTACAGACTTGGACGTGTGTACGACGACTTACATCAATATGATAATGCTTTGATAAAGTATAAAACCACTATTGAATCAGGTGCTCAACTACCTGAATACTATGCCAGCAGGGCTGCATTACAATCTGGTATTATTTATGAAAAGAAAGGCAACAAAACTGAGGCAATCAACTTTTATAAAAAATGCTTTATTATGAAGAGCCATTCGTATAAGGCTTCAATAGATCAGAAAGCAAAAGCTGGTATTGCAAGGTGTAAGGGGCAGTAGATTACTCCCTTCATATATGATTTAGTATATTCATATACACAAGAAATATTGCATAGAAATACTACTGATTAATTCAGTACATAGTACTATTCTCAATCAAAACCATACCCTTAAAAATAGCTTCCTATCATGGTATGGATTCAAATGGTATATTTAGAATAGGATATTGTCTCCAATCCTTATAATCAAAATGCCACCATTCATAATCATATACTGTAAATCCTTCTGCTTCCATAGCTGCACGAAGCATGTCTCTCATAGCTGTTTGCACTGCAGTACCACCCGTATAATTTGGATAGCTCCTTTCACTCATTTCATCATAAGTACCTGGCATGGGTATTTCAATTCCGGTATTCAAATCATACAATGTGAGGTCTATGGCGCAGCCTCTATTGTGCCTTGAACCTTTGCGTGGATCGGCTACAAATTTCTTGTTCGCTTCACTTGTTTTTTGCCAAAATGTTTTTGTAACGGACCACGGTCTGTAACCATCAAAAACCAAAAGCCCATAGCCCTTTGTTTGGAGATATTTATTAGCATTAATCAACGATAATGCGGCAGGTTTTTGCAAAAAAGGACGGGCCTGTGCATATACTGGTTTGCCGACAAGATTTTCTTTGGTAGCATACTTTATATCCAAATGAATGGAGCTGTCTAAATCAATTAATTCCACCAACTCTGAAGGAAGTTTGTTTGATTCTTTTGGAGGTTTTAAACAGCCATTCAAAAGAAAAAGCACTACAAAAAAAATAAATGATTTATTCATTTGCATTTCATTTTTCTTATACTATTTAATTTACAATTATTCAGATAATTGATTGTTTGCAAGATAAAGCAGATGGATATTTGTTTCAATTTTCAACCATAAGAATTATTGTCATTTTACCCCTTCGGTGAATGTTTACGCACGGCCGATCATTGCGAGTGAAACGAAGCATAAAAGAAATTCATAAATATTAGACCTATTCCTTCTGCATGACGAAGCATTCAGATGTTAGGAAATGCTGAACATTAAAGCGTTTGCATGATATTACAATTTCATTCAATCATTCATATTTTTTTAAAAATAAAAATGGCTTGCCATTACATTTACACCAACTGATAATTTATGGCATTAAACATTGTATGGGTTGCTTTCTTTTTAATAGCAATCGTAATAGCGATTTTTAAATGGATAAGCACAGGAGATGCAGCTATTTTCAAAGTGCTTACAGACGGCATGTTTGATGCTGCAAAATCATCGGTAACAGATGTAGCATTTCCATTAGCAGGTACTATGATTTTTTTTCTGGGGCTAATGAATATAGCTGAAAAAGCAGGTGCCATTCGCAAACTGGCTCAGTGGTTAAACCCATTTTTAAAAAGACTTTTTCCGGAAGTGCCTGAGAAGCATCCGGCAATGGGGGAAATGGTCATGAATTTTAGTGCCAATATGCTGGGCCTTGATAATGCAGCTACCCCATTTGGATTAAAAGCTATGCAAAGCCTTGAATCTATTAATCCAAAAAAAGGTACAGCCAGCAATGCTCAGATCATGTTTTTGGTATTGCATACCAGTGGGCTTACACTCATACCATTAAGTATCATTACATACAGACTGGCTGCAGGAAGTGCAGAAGCTGCAAGCATTTTTATACCCTGTGTGGCTGGTACGGTTTGTACTACACTTGCATCCATTTTTATTGTAGGGCTAAAGCAAAAAATAAAATGGGATTTTGTTTTATTAGCCTGGATTCTTAGTATATCTCTGGCCATAGCATCACTATTATTTTTTGTAAGCGGCTTACCTGAATTACAACGCAACAATTTTAGCAATGTGGGTGGCAATCTGATGATGCTTCTTTTGGTTGCAGGAATATTAATAGCCGGCATTATAAAAAAAGTACCTCTATTCGACACGTTTATAGATGGTGCTAAAGATGGGTTTAATGTGGTTCTCAAAATCATTCCTTATTTAGTTGGTATGCTTGTAGCTATCCGATTATTTAGAGAAAGTGGTGCACTTGGCTATGTAACAGATGGTATTGCATACCTCATAAATATAGCAGGATTCAATAGCGACTTTGTGCCTGCTCTTCCAGTAGCTATCATGAAACCCTTTAGTGGTAGCGGTGCCAGAGGTTTAATGATTGATACCATGAATGCCTACGGCCCGGATAGTTTTATTGGAAAAATGGCCTGTACTTTTCAGGGTAGTGCAGATACTACTTTTTATATACTGGCTTTATACTTTGGGAGTGTAGGCATAAAGAATACACGCTATGCAGTATGGGCAGGCTTGTTTGCAGATTTTATTGGAGTAATTGCTGCTATTGCTATCATGTATTTATTCTTTCATTGATGTTTGATACCTCACTATACTCAATATAGGTTGTTCTTAAATTACCCAATACATATCTATTGAAGTACTGTAAGCACCTCCATCATGGCAGCGCCATTTCCCATACCGCCCTATAAAGGTCTCACCCAAATATTTCTAAAACTAATAGGCTCACTGGGGTCTCCATGTGATTGAAGTTTAATGGGGCATGCACCATGTGCTTTGTACACGGGTGGCCCAATCCATTTTGTTTCACCAGCCAGTTGAAAATTATTTTGTAACACAATGCCATTGTGCACAACCGTAACATAAGCCGGACTGATCAAACTACCGTCTGCATTGAATCTTGGAGCTTTCCATACTATGTCATAGCTCTGCCATTGGCCTGGTTTTTTACAAGCATTGAATAGAGGAATACTTTGTTTGTAGACACTACCTACTTGTCCGTTGGAATAGGTTTCATTATTATAATTATCGAGTATTTGTATTTCATAACCTGCATCTCCCCCACCTGTGGAAGCAAGAAATAAACCACTGTTTCCCCTTACCTGACCGGTGCCACTGATATTAGCCGGTATGCGCCACTCTATGTGTAATTGATAATCCATAAATCGCTGATTGGTTTCAATATTTCCCTGACTTTTATCAACAGTTATAACTCCTTTTTTCACCATCCATCCGGCTGGTTTGGTTGTATCATTCACACTACGCCAAGCACTCAAATCTTTCCCATCAAATAAAATAACTGCATCCGCTGGTGCAGGCATAAATACATCCAAAGGTTCTACAACAGGAGGCTTGGGCTGCCATATTTCTGTTTTAGCAGCTTCCTTAGATAGACTATCCCAGTTTTGTGCTTTTACACAAAAATTAAAAAAGAAAACGCTGATACATAGCAATGAAAACTTCATTTGTATTGAATTATTTATTGTTGCAATAATAGGATTCTGTTTGTTGTTGTTCATCTTATGCTTTCAATTTTGTAATGATGGCTTCGGCAGCATCTCTCCCAGTTTTGGCAGCACCATTCATAAAGCCCTGAAATTCGTAACTACAGTGCTCCCCAGCAAAATACATATTATCAACAGGCTTTGCAGTGGCACCGCATATTGTCGTGTATTGCCCCACAGTAAAACCGGTATAGCTACCCTTGCTCAAAGCATATCCCGGCCAGTACCAACGCTGACAAACACCACTATACACATCTTTAACCCCAGTATAACAAGCATCCAATAATGGCAGGTATTCGCCCTCCAAATCCTTTGGGGTTCTATTGCCTATGGCAATGCTTCTTTCTCCTCCTAAATTAATGGTAAAACCACCACGACCTTTATTCTCTCCCTGCATTTGTGTGCCGTCATAACCATTCTGTAATCCATTGTTGCTAAACATATACCCTGCAAAACCTTGGTTTCTCCAGATGCGTTCTTTTACCCCTAAAAAAATCTTTGTACTCTGACCATAAGACATATTTTTTATCGCATTCATTTTCCATGTTGGCAATGGAATTTTTATATCAGCCTCCCGCAGTATGCTAAAGGGTACAGTCATAATTACATAGTCTGCCACCACGTCGGTTACCTTACCTCCAGCCTGCTTAAAACTCAATACATATTGCTTGCTATTGTTGGCACTTACAGCAGTTAGATAATGATCAAATTGAATATTTGATTTGTATAATTTTTCTAAGTTTTCTGCTATCTGAGATCGGAAGAGCAC
>CALAGJ010000126.1 GCA_937892395.1 uncultured Parafilimonas sp. | reverse complement strand
GAAAAACTATGAATATGGGTAATGGTCCAATTAAAAATTGGGTTGTAAATAAAGTATTTAAAGGTTGGACAGCACACAGAGGTAACTTAGATTTCAGCAAAAAAACTTTTAACCAAATGTGGCAAGAGTTTAGAACTGATTTATAATATGCTTGTTTACACCACTATAAATAGTACCCGTTTCAATTACATTCTAAGTGTGTTATTTGATACATGGAATATTAAGAATGGCATAGTTACCCAAAGCATTCAAGATTTTAATACGTACACTGGATTAAAAATTAATTATTCTGCCGAACGAATAACACAAGAAGAACTTTGGGTTGTACCACATGGTTTGTTAAATGAAACATTTATTGCTGAGCAAAAAATTGATGTATTTGAATGGCATAACCTAAAAGTTTTTTTTAAAACTGGTGGCGATATTCCATTCGATTTTTTAGCTGCTTCATTTTATTTAATTACTCGATACGAAGAATATTTACCACATGAAAAAGATAGCTATGGCAGATATCACTTTAAAAACAGCATTGCTTACCAGTATCAATTTTTAGATTTGCCGCTCATAGAGCTTTGGCAGCAAGCTTTGCATGAGACAATGCATGCAATTGATGAAAATTATGCTTGCAAAAAAGAAGATTTCAAAATTAGGTTCAGCTATGATATTGACATGTCATTCAAATATAAAGGCAAAGGATTACTTAGGAATTGTGGTGGATTTTTGAAGGACATATTCCAACTGAAAACAGGACAAGCATTGGAAAGGATTGCTGTTATATTGGGATTAAAAAATGACCCATTTGATTTGTTTGATATCATACAAGAAGCACACCAAAAAAGACAACAAACTGCCAAGTTTTTCTTCCTCATGTCAGCAAAGTCAAAAGGATATGACAAAAATATTTCACCATTAAAAAAAGTGCAACAAACATTAATACAAAAAATAGCAAGTACATCCGATCTGGGGCTTCATCCCTCAGCAGCAAGTAATGATGGAAACGATATTTTAATGCAAGAGAAAAAAAAGTTAGAACGCATTACAGATAGGCCCATATCTGACAGCCGACAGCATTATATTTTAATGGACATGCCACATACTTATCAAGTGCTTATTGTCTCAGGTATTACAGCTGATTATTCCATGGGATATGGTGGTATCAATGGATTTAGGGCATCTTATAGCAGACCTTATAAATGGTTTGATATAAGTTCAAATACAACCACATCTCTAATGATTCATCCTTTCTGCTGGATGGATGCAAATTGTATTTTTAATGAAAAGAAAACACCGGCACTAGCTCAGCAGCAATTAGAAAAATATCTTCAAATCCTACAACAAACCGGAGGAATCTGCACGGTTATTTTTCACAATCATTTTCTTGTATTTGATAACGATAATAATGATTGGTGTGCGGTGTGGGAATGGCTACATCATGTCGCTTACACTTTGAAAACTAATACCCTCTAAATCCTTGAACAAAAAGTGCTTACTTACCTGAGGTATGAGTTAGAAATATTATTAAGGTACTTTTACGGCTCGCAGTATTTCATCTACAACATTTTCCGCATTTACACTTTCTGCCTCCGCTTCATAAGTAAGGCCTATACGATGCCTAAGCACATCTTTGGCAATAAATTTAATGTCATCAGGTATCACAAATCCTCGGTGTTGTATAAATGCTAAAGCCTTTGCAGCCAAAGCTAAATTAATACTTGCACGGGGCGAGGCACCATATCTTATCAGTGGTTTTAAGCGGTTTAGGCCATACTCATCCGGGAAGCGGGTAGCAAAGACAATATCAGTAATATAACGCTCTATTTTCTCATCTACATAAATTTGTAAAGTGAGTTTTCTTGCATCAGAAATTTCTTTTAAACTGGCCACCTGCTGGATAGTACTTGATGCAGCAATATTAGATTGTCTGCGTATAATTTCTTGTTCCTCATTTCTGTTTGGATAGCCTACAATTACCTTCAGCATAAAGCGATCAAGTTGTGCTTCTGGAAGTTGATATGTGCCTTCTTGCTCTAAAGGATTTTGCGTAGCTAATACTAAAAAAGGATTGTCTAGTACATAAGTATTTTCTCCAATGGTAACCTGTCTTTCTTGCATAGCTTCCAGCAGTGCGCTTTGTACTTTTGCTGGTGCTCTATTAATTTCATCGGCAAGAATAAAGTTGGCAAAGATTGGACCCTTACGTACTATAAATTCATTCCGCTGTTGATTGTAGATTAAAGTACCTGTAACGTCAGCTGGCAATAAATCCGGAGTAAATTGAATTCTACTAAAACTAGCATGAATAGTTTGTGCCAAAGTTTTGATGCTTAAGGTTTTTGCCAAACCAGGCACACCTTCTAATAAAATATGACCATTTGCTAATAATCCAATCATTAATCTATCAGACAATTCATGCTGCCCCACTATAACTGATGCAGTAGCATGACGAATTTTCTCAAGAAATAAAGATGCTTGTGCTATTCTTTCATTAAGTTGGCGTATCTCTTCACCCGTGTACATAAGATTTTTTAAATTGCTGCGCAATAATAATGCTTAATTGAAAATTGCTTGATGCACAATTAAATTTTAACCTGAATTTTACAACTCTTTTTGCTTCAAAACTATAACACTAATTAATAGATGTATCACCCCAAGGGCCTAATTAACTATCAGTTTTTAGCTGTTGTATAACAACAAGCCTTTCCAATTTTTTATGTTAAAATGGAGCATATCCTTGTAAATTATTTCTGTAATAAATTTCATTTACAATGGTTGGTCTAATAACTCTATTGCTAACTATATGTGTTATAAAATATTAAGATGAATGCAGGTAGAAATCATAAACTATATCAAAAAACTGATTTAGATGAATGAGTTCCATTGCCACTATCATACCTTCGCACTTATGCAGATAGAAGTATTAAAATCGAAAGTACATAGAGTTACTATTACAGAAGCACAACTCAACTATGTAGGGAGCTTAACTTTAGATGAGGATTTGATGGATGCGGCCAATATGATTGAAAATGAAAAAGTGCAGGTAGTCAATGTAAATACTGGCAGTAGGATAGAAACCTATCTGATAAAAGGGAAAAGAAATAGCGGTACAGTATGCCTCAATGGGCCTGCCGCCAGAAGTGGCGCCGTTGGCGATATTATCATAATCATTTCTTATGCTATCATGGATTTTAATGCAGCAAAGACATTTAAACCATCTATTGTGTTTCCGGATATTCACAATAAACTATAAAAAATTAAACCACAAATGAAGCAGGTTAATGCAGCCACAAACAAAATAATGGATCTAAAACATTTAAGGGCATGGGTAGCTGCGCAAAGGGTAAAAGGAAAAAAAATTGCTTTTACCAATGGATGTTTTGATATCATACACATAGGCCATATTGCAAGCCTTAAGGCTGCTGCTCAAGAAGCAGACTGTTTAGTAGTTGCTATAAACAGTGA
>CALAGJ010000125.1 GCA_937892395.1 uncultured Parafilimonas sp. | reverse complement strand
TCATTTTTTTTTGAAACGGCTTGGATTTATAAGCAACAGCGTACAGCGTATTTATTATATATGCCACTCAAAATTTCATTGCAGGCAACTATTCTCTATTTCAATCTTTTTTTTCTTATACCACGATTCTATAATGTAAAAACTAAGCGTAAGCTCTATTGGTTATTGGTAGTTATTTTATTTATTGTTGTTGGCTTTTTAAATAATATACTCGAACTGAGTCTTTGGCGGAAATTTAATACAGCAGATCCTACAAATATGCTGAGGTATATTTTGATAAATTTACAACTACCGCTACGGTATTTAATATTTTCAGCAATTCTTAAAAAGACTGTTGATTTTTACTGGCAACAGGAGCATATAAAAAAAGTAGAAGTAGAAAAGGTAAAAGCAGAAATGGATGTATTGAAAGCACAGGTCAATCCACATTTTTTGTTAAATACAATGAATAATCTGTATGCCCTCAGTATGGAAAACCCTGCAAAGACATCTGAAAGTATTTTAATGCTTGCAGATATTTTAAAATATATGCTCAGAGATGGTAGTCAGGAAAAAGTGCCTTTAAAAAAAGAGATTGAGCTATTGTCAAATTATATTGAGCTGGAAAAACTTAGGCGTGCAAACGGGAGTATTTGTTTTGAACTCAATGGCGATATAGATTTTTTATCAGTGCCTCCTTTACTCTTGATTCCTTTTGTTGAAAATGCTTTTAAATATGGATATAGCACCGTTTCAAAGAATGCATTTGTTGAAATAAAAATATGTTGTGAACAATCCAATTTACACATGACAGTGGAAAACAATAATCCACCTTCGGATGATGTACTTGCTGTGGAATCTCATGGTATAGGCTTGGCCAATGTACAAAAGCGTTTGGCCTTATTATATCCGCAAAAGCATGTGTTGATTACTGAAAAACGGGATACTTCATTTTATATTTCACTCCATCTATATACACATGAAATATAAATGCATTATTGTGGATGATGAGCCATTGGCCCAAAAAATTTTGGAAGGGTATTTAGCACAATATGGCCATTTGGAGCTTATTGGTATATTTAATAATGCCCTTGATGCAAGAATATTTATAGAGCAATATCGGCCTGATATTTTATTGTTAGATATACAGATGCCGGAAGAAACGGGGATGGCTTTAATCAAATCACTGCAGCATAAACCAATCACCATATTTGCTACTGCTCATATTGATTATTCTGTAGAAGGTTTTGAATTGGGTGTCCTCGATTATTTGGTAAAACCTATTCGATTTTCAAGATTTGATATTGCCATAAATCGAGCTGTGGAGCTACTTAACATGCTTGAGTGGAAGACCAAATTGGAGCAGCAGACTTCGGATGAATTGTATATAAAATCAGGAACAAAAAAATATATCCTTCAGAGGAAAGATATTTCACATGTGCAGGGATGGAAAGATTATGCCATCATTTTTTGTAGCAAGCACAAATACATTGTGCGTAGCACAATGAAAGAAATGGAAAGCATGCTGGGGTATGATAAATTCCTTAGGGTGCATAAATCATTTATAGTGGCCAAAGAAAAACTGATACACTATGCAAATATGAAAATTGAATTTGATGATATTGAAATTCCTGTGGGTAGGAAATACAAACATCTTGTAATGGTGGTATAAAAAAAGTCAATAAAATTTTCTACCTTTTTTGGTTTGCCACCATTTTAAGTTTTTTTTACAGGTATTTTCAATTATATAAGAAATAGCGAACGGCATTAGCTGCAACCCTATAAAAACCCATTCAACCATTGAGTGAAGTATCCCAGAGGTGGGGTCATGGTAGCAAATGAATCTATAGTAAATTGCTTTTCAATCCTTGTCTAAAGGCACATTGATGAATGCTGGAACCTGGAAGAATTTTAATGTCAAAAAAATCTCTTCAATTCATTATGTGGGCTTTTGTTAATGGTAATAATTATCGCTTTACAAAAATATTTTTAGAAGTACTGATTTAATCACCCCAAAATAAATACTATTATCATTA
>CALAGJ010000124.1 GCA_937892395.1 uncultured Parafilimonas sp. | reverse complement strand
TCCCTACACGACGCTCTTCCGATCTGAATTCCGTTAGCAATTGCTTATCCAAATTGTAAATTTTTGTTGGTAGATAGTATTGGAAAAAAACTCAAAGTAATAGATGCCGTATGTAGCCAACTTAAAATTGAAAATATAACAACCATTCATAGCAGAGCCGAAGATATTAAAACGCAAAAATTTGATGTGGCAGTAAGTCGTGCTGTGGCGCCATTAAAAAATTTATGGCAGTGGACTAAACCATTGCTTCGCAAATCAAAAAACAAGGATGCTGTAAATGGTTTGATTTGTTTAAAAGGAGGAGATCTGGCTGCGGAAATTTCTGAAAGTGGATTGCACCCTCAGGTATTTGAAATCAGTGATATTTTTAAAGAAGAATGGTTTATGGAAAAATATATTCTATACACCAAACTATAAAAGGTATTGCAAATATTTGAGGGAGTTTAACAAGTCTTATAACTTGAGTATTAGTGTATTCTTGAAAAACATCCTAAAAAAATCAGAGATATTTTTGTGTATTTGCTTTTTATGGGTTTTTTATTTTCAATAATTAAGCGAAGCGAATTTTACTCATAGCAAAAAATTAAAAACTGCATCAACCTGATCCCAAATGTAATGTGGATGCTGGAATAAATAATCTGAACACATATTTTCATTGAGCAAATTAGGCGCTAATCAAATTGTTGCCCCATTTCTTCAATTAAAAATTCAACTTAAATACCTAACTATTTTCTTTTCAATTTTTCAGAATAATGCCAGCTGTAAAATCTGGATTTAATAATTGAATATTACTCATTTGAGCAGAAAAATAAACTCGTTATTGGTACATTCATTTTTCCTCAAGTAGTTTTAATACATAGTCTTTTTTTCTTTGAGACACTGACATATTCATACCGTTTGAGAGTAATAAAGTGCCACCATCCACCTTATTAAATTTTATTACTTTAGATCTATTTACAAGTGTAGAATGATGTATTCTAAGGAAGCCTTCCGGCTCCAATATTGTTTCATATTCTTTTAGGTTTTTAGATATCATAAGTGGCTGCATATTTTCTACATAAAAGCGGGTATATGGGCCTTGTGCCTCACAACATATAATGTCAGTAACTCTTACAAAATAGGCAGCTTCAGTATCTTTCAAAACAATTTTCTTATCCTTGGATTCTGATCTCATTTGATGCAGTAATACTTCCACTTGTGCATGAATATTTCTTTCCTTAATCCTACTGATTGCCTTCTGCATACTTTCATACAATAATGCCGGATCAATAGGTTTAAGCAAATAATCAAGCGCACTAAATCTGAATGCACGAATAGCATACTGATTATAAGCAGTGGTAAAAATGAGCTGAAAATTTTGAATAGGTGTTTGTTCCAGCAAATCAAAACCGGTGCCATCATCCATTTCAATATCTAAGAATACGATATCTGGTGATATTTCTATTATACATTTTATTCCCTCCTCCACACCACAAGCTTCCACTATTTCTAATTGCTCAAAATAATGCAGGAGCATTTTCTTTAATACCTGCCTGAGTGGGGCTTCATTATCTACAATTAATATTTTCATGGATCAGATTATGCTGTGAGGTGGTGTACTTACATCATGAATATGAAGCAATGGTAATGTTATTTTAACTTGTACACCGGCTTCATGAATTTTATTATTAATCGAAAAGGAAGCATTGGTTTTTAAACTGGTATTCAACAGATAAATTCTGTCTTTTATAATTTGAATTGCTCTGGATATATGAGGAGATGAATTGTTTTTTTCTTTTATCCCAGTTCCATTATCGTCAATGGTGACAATAAGATTTTTATTTTCTTGCCTAAAAATTATAGACAAATTACCTTGCTTTTCCTTGTTATTCAAGCCATGTTCAATGGCATTTTCGACAAAGGGCTGGATAATCATTGTAGGAATAGCTACATCATCCGTTTCAATAGACTCATTGGCTTTAATGTCAAAGGCAAATCCGTGTGACAATCTCAATTGTTGTAAACTTAAATATTGCTGTAAAAAATCCATCTCATCTTGCAATACTATAAATTCTTTGTAGGTGCTTTCCAATGTGTCCCGCATGATATGCGAAAATTTTGCAAGGCTGGATACAAGCTCCATGCTATTCGATTTTTCATGAGCTAATTCTTGCAAAGATGCCAAAGCATTGAAGAAAAAATGTGGGTTCATACGTGCCCTGTTCAATCTTTGTTCTGCTTCTAATATTTTTTGCTTTTGCTGAAAGTTTTTTTGACGCATAATGAATACAGCTATAGTTACAACCATCAATGAAATGATTGCAATAAATAGATACATCTGCTGGCGGTGCTGTAACAATAATATGGTTTGCTCATTTTTAGATTGATTGTATTTCTGTTCTAATTCATTAATTTTTTTCGTTTTTTCAAGACTTAGTAAACTGTCATTAATTTTTGTACTGGCTTCAAATGCAATCAATGCCTTTTGAAAATCGCCCAGGCCCTTATAGGCTTTATACTGAGTGGAGTAGCCACTGGATAGTAATAGAGGACTTGCGAAGCGAATAAAAAAAGGTATTGCAGAATCTGCATATTTTGCAGCAGTATAAAAGTCGTCCTGCTTTCTATAGATTGAAGAAAGATTTTGATAAGCACCAGCTATTGCTTTATCATGTTTAAAGGGTTGCGCTTTGCGCAATACACTATCAAGATATGCCAAAGCCATTACTTTATTTTTTCTAAAATTTTCAATCGCTGATAGAGCCGTATAACCATCCAATTCTGCAACCGAGTTTTTGAACAACCTAGCTTTTTCAATAGCCATTTTTGCAAAAAAATATGCTGTATCTAATTGTCCTTTTGTATGCTGCTCTTCTCCTTTTCTTACATAGTACATGGATGATAATATACATAAGTGTTCGGCCTTTCTGGGGTAATCACCAGCTATTTTAAGCAGGTCTGCTGTTCTACTTCTGAGTGCTTTCATTTTTTCAAATTCACCCATTCTATACCAGGTTACACATGTCCATATTAAATTTTGGGCATACAATGCAGTATCCATGCTTTGTTCAAAAATACGCATGGCATTGAGCTGATTGGATAATGCTTCCGGATAGTCTGCATCCATAAAAATATACTTCCTTGCTTTTATGGTGTAATACACCGCATACAAAGTGCTATCAGCATGTATTGCTTTTAAATATTGTAAGTACTCTGCTGATTTTTTATTCGTAGCCGTAGTATCCCTTTTGTCAATCAAATTCCAAATGGATAAAAAAAATCCAATTCCTTTACAGGCTCCTTTTTCGCTGAGGTATATAGATGCAAGTTTGTTTGCGGATAGGGTATCAAAATTGATTAAGTATTGGCTATGTTTATTAATTGTCTCCCTCTGTGTTGTACAACTATTTTTCTGTGCAAACAATTGAGATGGATATAAAAATAATTTACTAGTAAACATCAAAATCACTAAGCAAATCATATACTTTTTATATGGCATACAGCAATGATATAATTTGTAAATATAATAAGTAATATAAAATTTCGACATTACCGTATAAATGCTGCCATTTTCATAATAGCTGCTGTGTATAGGCTTATAACTGATTCAAAGAAAAAGTATTTTTGATATCCCACTCATTTCAGTTGTTTCTATATGAGCTTCATTTATTAAGGAAATACAATCAGATATATATCTGGATAAATTGGAATGAATGACCACTATATTTTTGAAAAAAAACAATGAAAAAAATACTACCACTATTCATTACTCAGCTCATTTGTGTACATGCCATGGCACAGAAGATTCCAAAATTTGGAGCTGACTTAGGGATGAAAACAATTTTAAAAAAAGATATTCGTATTCCATACACCTCTCTCACAAGTTACTATGGTTATATAAAGCCAGGAACTAAACCAGATGAAGTAAAGGGTGGCAAAAATTATTACTATGTATATCTATGGATACCATTGGCGGCACCGGAAATAGGCGTAAGAATGATTAGCCCCATTCCATCAGGAATGGCACCGGAAGCGGGTGATTTCCAAAGCGCAACTTATGATTCGAATAAAACTGAAAACAATAATTTTTTTGACACATGGGTTACTTTAGAAAGAGCTGTTAATATCGTTTCACTAAATGACATTACAACCAAGATAAATGAAGCCAACTGGGTAAGATTAGGATATAATGATGATAGTGGAGAACTACCTGAGCAGCCTTCCGGCAATGCATACAACTCAGTAATGAGGGTAAGTAGTACAGTAAGTGATCCACTTCGAGCCCTTACTGTCGGATTGTATCGCATTGGTTTTACAACATTTAAGACAGGGGAAGTAGAAGGTGGTTTTGTAGCTCAGATTGGTGCACCTGTAAAGTTGCCGGGAGTAAAAATATCCGCCACAGCAGCAGACCTTGTTACACAATAGTTTTCTTTGGGGTGAAAGTAAAGGGGTTGCATTTTAGCAGCCCTTTTAGCTAAACAAGCCAATCCGAATTAACCATACAACTTTAAACGAAAATTATGTATTTTAAATTTTAGTTTTGCAAAAAAAATCAATGCGTACAACTCTATTTATCTTATTTATCTGCTTATTTTCCTTAAGTATAAAAGCTCAATTTTTACCCAACCATTTAATTGTATTAAGAACAGGTGATGGATTACCAAGCGTTTCGGGAACAGCTGTTCCTGTATCACTCCTACAGTTCAATTTATTAGACACAAACCAAACTGCTTCATATTTTTTAAATATGCCCATTATACCAAGCACACAAAATGGTATGAATAGGGCATTAACCTTAGGAGCCACAAGCGTGGCTGAAGGGGATTTATCGTTATCACAAAATGGGCAATATTTGATATTAGCCGGCTATAATGCAGCACCTAATACTCCATCTGTAATAAATACTAATGTGGAAGGTGTAGTGGCAAAAGTGAATGCCGATGGCATAATACATACCAAAACCAGCTATAATAGATCAAATGTTTATATAACAGGAAGTGTAAGAAGTGCATGTAGTGTAGATGGCAATTCATTTTGGACTACGGGTTCGAGCTCATCATCCATTACGACATTGAGATATATACAAACGGATAGTACAAATGCAACCGGAATACCAATAACTGCCGCAGGCTCCATTGGCACCACAAGATCGGCCATCATAGCAGGAAATCAATTGTATTGTAGTGCAAATAGTCTGGGAATTAAAATAGCCGAGGTAGGTGCAGGTTTGCCCATGACAAGCGGTCAAACGGTTTCTAACTTACCCGGGTTGCCACAAGGGAATATTGAACCTTATGGATACCAATTTTTGGACATGAGTGATGTGGAGCCCGGTTTAGATGTTCTGTATATAGCTTGTATTGGAGGTCCTACCTTTTCTGACTCCAGTGGCTTGTTCAAATTTTCTAAAGTTGGAGGCACATGGGTGGGTAATGGATATATAACGGGCAATGCAAGAGCAGTAGCCTGTTTAAAAACCTGTAATAGTTTTACTGACATATACATTACACGAAGTGATTCAAAAACAACAAAAGCTAATGCATTGGTTGTATTTAGGGATGCATCTGGTTATAATGGCAACTTACCTGGTAATACAAGTTTGCAAGACACAAAAATTTTGGCAAAAGCCGAAGCAAATTATTCTTTTAATGGTGTTTGCTTTAGTCCTGGCACAAACTTAACTCCCTTAGATTTTTATGTATCAGCAAATGCCATAGCCTGCAATGGTGGCAGCACACTGGGCACTGTGGTAGCCTTTGGTGGAATTGAACCTTATACAAAAACACCTGATAATAATTATACTGCGGGATCATATCCGTTTCAAGTAACTGATGCTTCCGGTTGTAGTGTGAGTCGCAATTATTTATTTGTACAACCAACTGCACTAAAAATTCAAAAATGCTACTTGTCCAGCAGAAAGATATTAGGAATGAAAGCTTCAGGAGGTACCGCTCCGTACGTTTATACCATTGATGCAGGGGCAAGCTATCAACAGCCCAATGCGCAAAATAATACTGCACGTGCTTACAGCAATAAGAATGGAGGCATATACACTATTGGTGTAAAAGATGCTAATAATTGTGTATATTTTGAAACCGTCAATACAAACTCACTACCATCATGCCCTACTGCAATGACTCAAAATGTTTTGAGCATTGAACTAAAGCAAATACCGGGTCAAAAGTATATTCATGTAAATGCCTTGTATGATGAACAAGTATCTGTACAATGTGCTATTTATAATTTGAATGGGCAGTTGATTTTATCTAAAAATTTAAGAACCAACCAATGGACTCAAATAGATTTTCCATTTAAACCAGGTAGCTATTCAATCCTTATAAAATATCAAGATCAAGTGGCTACAAAAACTTTTGTTGAATAAGAACTAGATACGTAAAAATCACCGCCCTTTTCTAAGGGCGGTTTTTTTATAAAAAACATTTAACTGGCATTTTGTAAGTGCTTTATTTTCTTTTCAATCATTTTCTGCTCGGCAGGTGCTGTGGCAATATTCAATGCAGTTATCAAAGCATCAATTGCAAGTGCTTGTTGGCTTTGATTCGAATATATTTCAGCCAATGTTGAATACCACAAATGGCACCTATGATTTGTATCTATTTGCAAGAGCAAATTCAACCCCAGTTCGGGCCCCTCAGCATAGTTGGCAGCTATCGCTTTATTCAACGCTACCACCCAAGTAGGATGAGCAGTGTATAACACTTGATATAATTTATAAATAAGTGCCCAATCCGTTGCCTCAAACGTAGTTGCAGAGGCATGAGCTCCTGCAATAGCTGCTTCTAAATGCCAGTGAGAAAATTGAAGGGTATTCCCAGCAAGGTTCATGTAATAATGTCCTCTTTCAATTAAAAAATAATTCCATTTCGTTCTGTCTTGATCTTGTAATAAAACAAGTTGGCCATCATCGTCTAACCGTGCCTCCAATCTGGAAGCCTGATAACAGAATAAAGCTATCATTGCATGTGTTTTAGGCAAACCAGTAAATTCATTTTCACAAAGTAATTTGCATAAACGAATGGCCTCACTACACAACTCTGTTCTTATTGCATTTTCATGATTTGTGGACAAATAACCTTCATTAAAAAGCAAGTAAAGACATTGCAATACTGTATCTAATCTTTGATTCATTGCAGCAGCTGTTGGAACTTCAAGTGGAATACCACCTGTCTTCAACTTTTGTTTTGCCCGATAAATTCTTTTTGCAATGGTTTCCTCTTGACATAAAAAAGCCTTGGCTATTTCTATTGTATTTAATCCACATAGTGTTTTTAATACTAAGGCAACCTGACTTTCTTCGCTAATATCAGGGTGGCAACAGGCAAACATCATACGCAATTGGCTATCCGCTATTTCATGTGCTAAAAAAAGGTTATGCACCGATGCAGACATGGCATACTCAGAATTAATTGCAGCAAATGTTTTAATGACTTCATGATATTTTTTATTTCGCCTTATATAGTCAATTGCCTTGTTTTTTGCCACCTTATATAGCCACGCTTCCGGCTGTGCAGGCATACCCGAGTATGGCCAGCTATTTATGGCTTGTAGTAAAGTGTCCTGAACAATGTCCTGAGCAGCTTCTATCTGTGTTAACCCCAACAGACGAGTAAGCACTGCAAGCATTTTTCCTGATTCATGTCGAAACAGGCTATCCATTTTTTGTTGGAAAAATTCCACCATATCCCTTTATAGAGCAAGATATCCGCTACTTGATTTTATTTCTTCAATTTGTAAAGTATGCCGAAGGGTATGACCAGTAAGGAATAGCAACATCTGATAGCTATCAATGGTCCCTAAAAATGGGTGGTCAACATATAAATTTCTTAGATCTTTTTTATTGGTTTTTATGAAACGAATAGTGGTGGCCCTTCTTTCATTAAAAGCATTAAGTGAACCCTCAAAACTACCAAACTGATTTGATGGAATAAATCCTTCTGGTGCTTTTGCTTTAAAGGTTCTATTCGTAATCATTTGCATGATTTGTTCATCATCATATTTTACTTCAGCTCTTCTTGTAGGATCAAGCTTACCATTGATGAATGGCATAGTCATATCATACAAATTTTTTTCTGCAAGCGCAATATGCTCTACACAATTTGCAATAGTCCATGAACTATCAGTCATTTTATAATTAAGTTGTTCAGCAGAAAGCCCCATTACATCATCCATTAATCTCGTACTACTGCTCTTTAAATATTTGAGTATAAATTTCTTATCCTTACTACAATACTTTGGTCCTGCATGATTGGAGAAACTAAGCAATAAAATAGTGGTCAGAAAGATGAAAATTCGTTTCATAAAAAATAATTTTTTAAGCTTAAAAATATAGAATGAAAGTAACCTGAAACTTGCAATATAAAACCAGATTTAATATCTTGGCTTTAAGCACACAGCATTAAAAAATATTACTGTGTGCTTAGTTTGATTATTAAGGCATATCAACCTTCATTACCTGCCGCACATGCACTTTTC
>CALAGJ010000123.1 GCA_937892395.1 uncultured Parafilimonas sp. | reverse complement strand
AATTGCTCAATCGTTAGCCCGCTTTTGCAACCCGACCTGCTCGAGTAGGGGGAATAGCCACTAATGTAAACAATAGATTAACTGCGCCTACCATGACTGTTTGTAAGAGTGCTGCATTTGAACTAAAGCCGGTTGCTTTAAATATTTCGGGTGCATAATACATAATGGCATTGATGCCTGTAACCTGTGAAAAAATACACAACAAGCACCCTATAACAATTGCCATTCGAATGCCTGGTTTAAATATTTCTTGAATGCTACCTTGTTCTTGGTGAAGTGCTTCTTTAATTTCCTGTATTATAGTAGGTGCGAGCACTGCACCATTTGTTTTAATAACGATGGCTGTGGCGGCATCCCATTGATTTTGTTTTGCAAGCCATCTGGGGCTTTCAGGAACTGCAATGAGTGCAAGCAAAAAAATAATAGAAGGCAATGCACCTGATGCAAACATCCATCGCCAACCTGAAGATACATTCCATGCTTCATCATATAAACCTGCTATGTAGGCATTTACAAAATAGATAATCAAGATGCCCGATACCACACCGAGCTGATTGATAGAAACCAGGCTTCCCCTTTTTGAAGCAGGTGCTATTTCAGCAATATACATGGGTGATACCATGGAAGCCATGCCAATGGCAACACCAGCTATCATTCTAAAAAAAATAAATCCATCCAGATTACTGATGCCTGTGCCAACAGATGAAATGCCAAAAAGCAAAGCACAAATCAATAACACTTTTTTTCTACCAATCTTATCGCTGAGTGTGCCGGACAATGCTGCACCTACTACACAACCAATCAATGCGCAGGATGCTACCCATCCTTCCATTGCGGCAGAAAGTGCATATTTTATTTTCAAAAAACCAATAGCTCCAGAAATTACTGCTGTGTCATAACCAAATAATAAACCTCCCAAAGCTGCTGCAGCAGTGGCTTTCAAGAGATAGGCTTTGTTTTCTTGTGGCATATTATTTAGTTTTTATGAATATTTTCAAGATTTTCAATACGCATAGATGCTTTTAAAGTACCGCAAGTATGGCCTTCACTTTCCCTATAAGGCCGTATTGTATATTTTTCAACGGCGGCAGGCACTATGAAGGTTTCGGCATAGTGCACTATAAACGGTTTAAATGCATCTTCAGGACTCTCCACTATAATGCATTTTCCTTCCACTACATTGATCACATTTACTGAGCCATTGGTATGATGTGTTACCTTTTTTGAAAACCAATGTCTTCTTGTTTCAATAAATGAACTACTGTCTAACCCTGTTTGTTCTTCTACCCAACCATCTCCACTGGCTATCTGTTTTTCCTGATGCAATAAGTTTTGTTTTGTCCATTCTGTTGTACGGTTCCATTGTATCACTTCTTTGCCATGCTCCAATGAAATGGGTCTGGGTTTACCATCAAGGCCCAGCCTGCCCCAGTCCCAAAGTTTAAAAGTAAAAATGTATGGTGTAGCACTTATTTCCAACACCATACTATTAGCACCACTACAGTGTACAGTGCCTGATGGAATGAGTACATGATCATGTTTTTTCACTTCCCATTTCTCCACATATTCGTCTGCGTAAAACCAATCATTGTTGGATTGTGCAAGATGTAAATCTTCCATCATTTTATTTGCATCTACTTTGTCCTTCAATCCAAGATATACGAATGCTTCTGGTGCTGCATCCAAAATATAATAACTCTCATCCTGCGTGTATTTCATCCCAAAATGCTTCCTGATATATTCTTTTAAAGGATGTACTTGTAAACTTAAATTTCCTCCTTGCATGGTATCCAAAAAATCGAATCGTATGGGAAATTCTGCGCCAAAACATGCATAGGTTTTTTTACCCATCAATTGTTCAGGATATGCGAACACTAAGTTGATAGCAGGCAGTTCATACAATATACCATCAAAGTCAAACATCAAACTATTTTCTTCTGGCACACAATCAAAACCCCAAGCATAGTTTATTTCATTCCTGGGTAAATCACAAACCTCTTTTAGCCATTGACCACCCCATGGCCCGGGGTCAAAAAATGGTACTAAGCGAAAAGGTGTGTTGATAGCTGCGTGAAGCGCTGCACACATTGCGTCAGCAGATACTAATTTAGCATTGCCATAGATTGTTGTATCTAAATAAAAATCTACATCCTCAGTTATTAATCTTTTATGACTGTCACACACACGCCAGTCCACAAAATAGCTGCGTTTATATTGGTAACTAAATGGCGCATCTGTATTTGAAATACCAAGATTACTTATTTTATTTTTACGATAGCGCAGTTGTATTTCCCACCGAGGCATGTCTGCATAAATCAATAAATCAGGATCAGTTACAATTAAAGAAGCCCCCTGCCCAATCACGATAATAAATTCATTAGGACATAACTGTATTTCGTTGCTTGCAGCAGCTATTTTTTCTGTTGAAAAAAAGTCTTCAAAACGCAGATCTGTCATATAGCCAAAAACTGGGTCGTCGGTTACAAATGGATAAACCATTTTATCAATTTCAGCATGCTGTTTTAATGCTAATGCCGAATGTATTATCCTAACGTCGTTATGCAATGCTTCCATTGCAGTACACAATTCATTCGTGTCTACACCATGATAACATTCAATGGCTATTATTTTTTTTGCAGCATCGATTTTTTGAGCATGCTGACGGATTACATTGACGATAGCATCCCACCCGGTAAAACATTGATGCCCATCAATTTTTATACTGGGAAGCATATCATAATTCGATTTATTTTTTATAAGATTCATGTTGATAGATTCATTTTATTTAATTCGGCTGCGCCTAAAAATGCTGCTTCATTAATATGCATTGCTGGTACAACTTGTACAGTGCCCCAAGGAGTCCAAGCATGTTTGTTGATATAAGATTGTATGGCGGGTATTACGACATCTGCACTTTGCATAATGCCGCCAGATAGCACCAATATTTCCGGATCATAAGCATGTATTAAATTGACGGCACAAGCACCCCAAGTGTGTAGTGCTTTTTCTAGCATTATTTGTGCAAGTGGGTCAGAACTAGCAAGTTTGAAAACGCTTTCAAAATCAAGTTTTATAGTTTGAAATAGTTTGCTATTTTGATATTCAATATGCTGTGTTATTTTTTCAGCAATATTCCAGGTGGCTATCACCGTTTCTCCACAACCTATATTGCCACAGTTGCATCTATCTCCATATAAATCTATGGTGCTATGACCGCCAAGTATGCCCGCCATAAAATGTTTACCTCGTATTATTTTTCCATCCATTATAGCAGAGCTACCAATGCCTGTACCCAATGTCATGATTGCAGCATCAAGATAGCCTTTAGCAGCACCATGTTTCCATTCTCCAATCATTGCACAGCGAGCATCATTATCCATGAATAATGGTAAATGCCAACATGCATCGGCCCATGCTAAAAAATCAATCTGCGGCGCATCAGCAAATTTTTTATCGATGGATAAAACTCTTTTAGCTGTAGGATCTACAATGCCCGGCACTGAAATGCAAACTGCTCCAATAGTACTCAATGGTATCTGTTGCTTTTCTAACATGGCATCCACAATATCCTGTATGACATGCAATCTTTCTTTGAGTCCATTAGCACTAATCGCATCTATCACCTCTGAAGTAAACACCATGCCATTGCTCACCAAAGCTATTTTTATTTTGGTGCCACCTAAGTCAATACAGATATCATATATTTTACTCATACAAGGGTTGTATCAACTTTGTAAAAAAATAAAACAAGACAATTTTATATTGATCAATATCCATCATTTTGTATTAGGTTTGAGTTGAGATCAATTTCCCGCTGGGGCTTTGGAAATAAATAATTTTTTGCCTGCGGCAATATGCCCGACTTTGATAGAGGAACGATAGTTTCGAGTTTTCCGGTACGCTTCAAATCAAACCAACGATGTCCCTCACATACCAATTCCCATTTGCGTTCATTCAATACAGTATCTCTAAATTGGGATTGATTTAGTCCAGATATATCGGGTAAAATATTCAAGTATTTTGTACCATCCCAACGAGCTCTTTTTCTGATGAGGTTAATATATTTTTCTGCCTCCGGTGTATTACCTACTTCATTGTATGCTTCTGCTGCCATGAGTAGTACATCTGAGTATCGAATAACCTGAAAATCATTTTCACTTTCATTGCCTTTTGGCTCAGCCGGTCTGTCCCAATATTTGATGATATATGGTGCTATTGGATTCCCGTTGGCAATGGTTCCAAAGGTTACGGTTCTTCTTCTATCTTGCGCAGCAAAACTATTATACAAATTTTGTGTAGGATATTGCCAGCCTTGGCAATTTATAACACCTTCCTGCTGCAATGCAGGTGGTAACAGCCTTACTAAAAATTGACCTACTTCCCAAAAACTAATTGCCCCATTTGCATCTCCAAAACCAACAGCAAAAACAGACTCTTTACCACCTCTGTTTTTGAGTTTAAATGCATCTGCAAAATCTTGCCACAAATCATATTGACCAGAGTTGATTGTATTCATACAATGGTCAATACAACCCTGCCAATTATTTCTAGTGAGATACACTTTTGCCAGTAAGGCATTTGCTGCACCCTTAGTAGCACGGCCTCTCCCATTTTTTGGAGGGTATGTATCAGGCAATACATTGATGGCTTCGGTGAGGTCATTTATGATTGCATCATAGATAGCATCTTCAGAAGATGGAGTGGGTGATAATGGTTCTGTGGCAGACAGCACCAAGGGAATTTCACCAAACATGCGAACCATGTTAAAGTAAAGTAGGGCACGCAAAAAACGGGCTTCACCCACTAATCTTCCTTTGAGTGTTTCATCCATATCAACAGATGGAATATTTTCAATTGAAATATTTGCCAATGTGATGGGCTTATATTGTTGCTGCCATATTTCAGCAAATTCAGTGTACAGAGGGCTGAAGGTAAAATTGCCAATAGGCTCCATGTTGGGATGATTTAGCTCCAGATTGCCCTGTTTTAATTCGTCTGATGCAAGACCGATTACAGCCCAGAAAGTACTGTGATAAGTGCCGGTGAATGGTGCTGCTTTTTGAGCGTTTAAATAAGAATAAATTGAGTTTACCGAGGCAATTGCATCTGCTTCCGTTTCAAAAAACTTTTCTTCATCTATCAAGTTTGGTGGATTTTCATCCAAAAATTTAGAGCAGGAAATATTGCAAAATATTACTGTGGCGAAGACAATGGGTATATAAAAATATTTTTTCATCTTACTTAATTTTTTGTTTAGAAACCAATGTTTATGCCTGCTGTAAAAAACTTTGCCTGTGGGTATCCGCCTTGATCTACCCCCACTAAAAAAGTACTTTGACCATAGGTGTTTGCTTCAGGATCGTAGCCTGAATAATCAGTCCACACAAACAGGTTGGATGCACTTGCATATAGTCTGCAATCATGTATGTGTAGTTTACGAATAATTGTTTGTGGTAAACGATACCCTAAAGTTATATTTCTTAATCGTATATAAGAGGCATCTTCTACATAAACTGTAGATTGAACAGCATAATCCAAACTACCATTTGATACAGCTCTGGGATATTGGTTAGATGGGTTTTCAGGCGTCCATCTATTTAAACCTGGCTCTGCCAATACATTGTTTTGGCCAGTAAAATTGAGTAAATCAATATTATTATTATTCAGCATTTCATTGCCCTGACTGCCTTGAAAAAAAACACTTAAATCAAAACTTGCATAAGAAAAAGTATTATTCATTCCCCATACAAAATCTGGTTGAGCACTACCGGTTATGACCCTGTCGTTTGCATCAATAACGCCATCACTATTGATGTCTTTGTATTTCCGATCGCCAGCTCTTGCCCAAGAGGCGGGGTTGGGAGCGGTGCGCTCTTGGCCTATAAGTACTGCACTGTTTGCAGCCTCTTCATCTGTTTGAAATATACCTTCAAATATATATCCGAAAAAAGTTCCTACCGGCTGTCCTTCTCTCAATAGAGTTATAAAGAGAATATCGTCATCACTATTTAGATTTGTAATCTTATTGCGATTGATTGAAATATTAAGTGATGTATTCCATTTTACTTTCTTGTCAATATTGTTAGTGCGAATATCAAAGTCAAATCCTTTATTTTCAATATTACCAACATTGAGTACTGTAGAACTAAAACCAGTGGTTGTAGGTATGGGTGTAGATAAAAGTAGATTCCTTGTAAGCTTATGATAATAATCTGCCGTAATAGAGATGCGACTATTCAATAAAGAGAAATCAACCCCTATGTCTGACTGGCTGGTTGTTTCCCATTTAAGGTTTTTATTGCTATAAGTTAGTGGCTCAAGACCTGTGTATATTTCAGCGCCTGCTGAGCTATTGAAGACACCTTCACCGTAGGCGCCAATTAAAGCCAAAGACTGATAAGGAGGAATGGACTGATTGCCTACAATGCCATAACTGGCACGTAGCTTTAAATCGTAGATCCATGAAGTATTTTCTAAAAATCTTTCGTTGCTGATGTGCCATGCCACGGCACCTGATGGGAAGAAACCATATTGATTTCCTTTAGCAAATTTTGATGAACCATCTACCCTTCCGGTAAATGTAAATAGATAACGATTGCTTAATGAATAGTTGATGCGTGTTAAGTAAGAAAGCAAACTCCATTTGGATTCATTATTGATTGGTTTTTGTGGATTGAGTCCTGCAGAAATATTATGATACCCTGTGCGATCATCCGGAAAATCAAAGGCGATGGCGGTGAGGGATTCATTCTTGAATTGCTGTGCTGTTTGTCCTACTACAATGTTAAGGTTGTGTATGTCATTAAAGTGTTTGTTATAGTTAATTGTATTTTCCCAAAGCCAGGTTTGCCCACGTATTGTACCAACAGATGCTTCTCCTTTGCTGGCTTGTGTACGCTTTAAATAATTAGGGCCAAAAGAATTATCTTTTTGATCAAATGCATCTAATCCAAAACTGGTTTTAAACTCTAATGTAGAAGCAATTTTATATCTGGCATAGAAGTTTCCAATGAATCTGCTGCTTACGCCATAGGAAGTATATTCTTTTGCGTCTGCTACAGGATTACCGATATTCCCACCTCTGTCATTTTGAAAAGTATAACCTCCTTTTTGTGCAGAGTCATAAACCGGTAAAATAGGGTTAAATAATAAGGCTCCTGTTACATTGCCCGGTATGATTGTGCCTGCATTTGTAAGTACTCCGGTGGAGCTTACACTTACATAAGATGCACTACTACCCACAGTGAGTTTTGACGTAACATCCCTATCTAAATTTGCTCTAAAGGAATAGCGTTTAAAGTCTGAAGATATGATGATACCATCTTGGGTAAAAAAGTTTCCACTGATGGCATATTTTGTTTTCTCATCACCTCCGGTGAATGATAATGCATAGTTAGCCATAGGTGCTTCTCTAAATAATTCATTCTGCCAATCAGTTCCTTCTCCTAAATTTTTGGGATTAACGTAGATAGGTGTGCGGCCTGCATTGATCTTTGCTTCATTTACGAGGTTTCCATATTCTGAAGCATTTAGTAAATTTAATTTATTGGCAATTTGCTGTATTCCATAATAGGATTCGAAACTCACCAAACCTGTACCAGTTCGTCCTCTTTTTGTGGTAATAAGGATTACTCCATTTGCTCCTCTTGATCCATAAATTGAAGTGGCAGAGGCATCCTTCAATATTTCCATTGATTCTATATCACTTGGATTAATTGCTGCTAATGCACTTACTCTTGGGCCTCTTTGAATCCCAGTATTTAGCTCACCTCCATCACTATTTATTACAAGACCATCCACTACATAAAGTGGTTCATTGCCAGCATTGATGGATGTAGTGCCTCTTATGCGTACTGAGGTTTCACCGCCAGGCTTGCCTGTATTTTGAGTTACAATTACTCCTGCTGCTCTACCTTGTAATGCCTGATCAAATGTGGTAACTGGCACGGCTTTTATTTCATCTGCTTTTACAATTGCCACAGATCCTGTTAAGTCTTTTTTCTTCACCGTACCATAGCCAATAACCACAACAGACTGTAGCTCATTTGCATTGCTTGTCATTACAATTGTTGAAATATCATTTGTAGATTTTACAAAGAGTTCCTGGTCTTTTAGTCCTGTAAATGAAAACTGTACATAAGCACCTTTTTTTGCAATTGATATGACAAAACTACCATCAGCTTCGCTCAATAAAATTGCTTTTGGATTTAATACATTTATGGTAACCCCTGGTAGCGGTTCACCTTTTTCATTTAGTATTTTACCTTTTAATGAAAGTGTAGATTGAGCATTTGTTATTGTAGATACCAAAATACTTAAAACAAGTAAAATGGTATATGGGAATTTGGTTTTCACTGCGTGAAAATTGAAGTTGAGAAATTTTATTTCCGTTTGATATCAATGGTATAAGTGAACTTATCTGCTCTGTAATATCCAATATTATATTCGATTGGCCTATTGCCCGGATCAAGCACCACTCTTTTTCTATAAAGAATTGGATCCCCTTTCTTGAGTTTTAAAATTTTTGCAAGTTCTGCATCCGCAACAATGGCGCTGATACCCTCTCTGGAAAGTGTGGGTAAACTGTGGTAATCGTTTTCAAGAATATCATATAAGGATCGTGAAAAATCTTCCTGCCCGGTGAGGCCGATGCGTGGATGAAAGTATGAAATGAAATATACAAAAGGTCCGCTATCTAAGCCCCTCACTCTCTTTAGCATCAATACTTTTGTTTTTACGGGGATGTGAAAGAGCTTGCATATTTCTTTATCTGCCGTTACCCATTCTACCGATATAGCATAGTTTTTAAAATGGACTCCTTTTTCATCCATTTCATGTGTGAAGCTATGCCATTGGTCTAACTGTGTGGTAACACTATTTTTTGCAACTTTTGTACCAACGCCTTTTTTGCGCACTAATAATTTTTCATATACTAATTTATTGGTAGCCTGCCGTACCGTATTTCTTGAAATGCCCAATCTTTTTGCCATATCCACTTCATTGGGCAGCATTTTACCTTCCTGATATTCGGGTTGATTGATTAAATTACGCAGCAAATCTTCTACCTGTGCATGAAGCGGCACTGCACTGGAATGATTGATAATAAATGAGGACATATATATTTGTTTAAATGTTCAAACATATTGAAAATAACAAATACAAAAAATTATTTTTTTGCATTTGGGTACAATTTTAAAATTTACTATCAATCTTGCATTTATTTGCCCCTAAATTTGCTATTCCAAATATAATATGAGAATGTGCAGTATTTTTTCAGAGGTGGCTCAATATTTATCTTCACAAAATTTTGAAATTGTTAGCCAAGATTTATTAAGGCCATGGGGTGGTTTTTATGTATTAAACGAAACTCAGTCTGATTTTTTTGTTGCAAAATTTTTCGCATCAAATCATTTTATAAAAGTGAATGAATCTGGAAAAATAAGCCCTAAAATATTAATGGTGGCACCAGGTAAGCGGCTCAGTTGGCAATACCATCATAGAAGGGCAGAAATATGGAAATGCATCAGTGGAACTGTGGGTGTTGTTACAAGCCATTCTGATGAAGAAGACAAGCAAATTATTTTAAAGGAGGGTGAATATATTCAACTCCAACAAGGGGAAAGACATAGATTAATGGGATTAGATACATGGGGTGTTATTGCTGAAATATGGCAGCATACGGATGCAAATAATCCCTCAGATGAAGATGATATTGTAAGGCTTCAAGATGATTTTGGACGATGAAATTGGATTGAATCATTCAAGAAAAAATCTTCAAAAAATGTATGATAGCCGCTATCTGAAAGACTTATACATCTCCGGCTGTAGGCCGTAAAATGATATCTTCAATACATGCAGCAGCGGATAAGGCGGAAGCAGTATAAATCATTTTTGCAATGTCCGTTGATTCCATAATTCGTTCAGGAGAAACGCCACTGCCAGCCCAGCTATCGGTATAAGTAGCGCCTGGATAAATGCCAGTAACTTTTATATTAAACTCTTTTAATTCTTCTCTTAGATTTTTTGAAAATCCTGACAATGCAAACTTACTGATGCTATAAGTACCACCATTCTTATATGCATGCAGTGATGCTATAGAGCACATATTAAAGATATGTCCACTTCTGTTTTTAATCATGAATGGTGCTATTTTTTGTGTGAGGTAGTAAGCACTAAATAAATTGTCATCCAACATTTGCTGTAGTGTTTCTGAGGGTTCGCTGTAGGCACTTCCTGGTTTGAATCGTCCGGCATTATTTATAAGAATATCCGGATTGCATTTTGACAAGCACCATTCTGCAAAATCATTATTTGCTTTCTTGTCAGAAAGATTTGCTGCATAATAAAATATTGAATGATTATTGTGCTCTATACTAAGTTCTTCTGCTGCTGCTGCAAGGTTTTTTTCGTTCATACTATTCAACAAAAGGGTATGACCTTCTGCAGCAAAAATGGATGCTATAGCTTTTCCTAATCCTCTGGATGCTCCTGTAATGATTATATTCATAAGCGATTTCTTTTCAAAAATAAGTATTTCAGTTATAGACTTGAATCCAATATGCAGAGGCTCTATTTTTGCAAGGCAAATCATCCGAAAAAGAAAAGCATGCTGAAGCACCCACATTTATTTTTTGACTTAGATCATACCCTTTGGGATTTTGAGACAAATGCAAAAGATACAATGATACAGCTGTATGAAACTTTCAATTTAAAAACAAAAGGGGTGCATTCATTTGATGATTTTTTTGAGCGCTATATTTTCCATAATGATAAACTCTGGAAAAGATATACTCAGGGATTTATGAAACAGGAGGAGCTTCGTTGGAAGCGTATGTGGCTTGCACTACTTGATTTTAAAATAGCCGATGAGCCTCTTGCAAATCAACTTTCTGTTGCATACTTGCGTGAGCTGCCCAATAGAAAAAAATTGTTTGATTATAGCTTTGAAATACTTGAATATCTAAAAGCAAAAGGATATCATTTGCACTTAATTACAAATGGCTTTGAAGAAGTACAGCATCGTAAAATATTTCATAGTGGGTTGAGCCCCTATTTCACAAAAGTAATCACCAGTCAGGGATGTAATAGTGTTAAGCCCATGCCCGGTATTTTTGACTATGCATTGAATGAAACCGGTGCTGTAAAAGAGCAGGCAATCATGATTGGCGATAATTTGGATACAGATATTCAAGGAGGAAATAATGCAGGATGGGATACTGTTTTTGTTAATTACTTATCCGAAGAGAAGGCAGTGTCAGCCACATATACTGTGCATCATTTAAAAGATTTAGAAAATATTTTTTAATCTACAACTATGGCAGAAGATTTAATATTGACAACAGGAAACAAAGCAGAAGCATACAATGGATTACTACCTCAAATAGCAGCATTGCTGGATGGTGAGCCAGATCTCATTGCTAATTTATCCAATATATGTGGGGCTTTAAAGGAGCAGTTCAATTGGTTTTGGATTGGCTTTTATATTGTAAAAATTGATGAACTTGTATTAGGTCCATTTCAAGGTCCGGTAGCATGTACCCGTATAAAAAAAGGTAGAGGAGTATGTGGCACTGCTTGGGCAAAGTCAATAACTTTGATTGTGCCGGATGTAGATTTATTTCCCGGGCATATAGCTTGCAGCAGTAAGAGTAGAAGTGAAATAGTTGTACCTGTAATACGATTCAATAAAGTGGTAGCTGTGTTGGATATTGATAGTGAATTTTTAAATACATACGATGAAGTAGATCAGCAATTTTTAGAAAAAATAATTGATCTTGTCCAATGGCCTGATGCATAAGTCATTGATTCTTTCTATAGCCTAAATATAATATTAAATATATGAAGATATATGATTACTTTTATGCATGCCTTTTGAACCTGCTATATCAATACGATCATATCCTTTCATCAGGCTATTAGTTCCGTTAGTCTTAGGCATTTACATACAATGGCATGTACAATTTTCAGTTACAATGATTATTGCATCTATATGCACTGTTGGATTTTTAATCTTTATATCCCTACAATTAAATTTTAGACTTAAATATCGCCTTCGGCTAATGATAGGCAGTTTGTACCTCGTATTCTTTTTGATACTGGGGGCATTGCTCACTCATTTACAAGATAGTAGAAATGACAAAAACTGGTTTGGAAAAAACTATACTGATGAAATGCTCTTTGTACAGTTATATGAGCCATTGTCTGCAAAAGGAAAAACCTATAAAGCTATATGTAAAGTATTTGCAAAGCTAGACAGCAATGGCTTGCAGCATGCTGCTACAGGAAAAATATTTCTATATCTAAAGAAAGAAGAAATGTTGCCAACTCTAAAATTTGGCAATACTATCCTGCTCAAAAAACCGGTTGATATCATTCGCAATAATGGGAATCCTGCCGCATTAAATTATAATAGGTATTGTTTATTTCAAGGCATTACGCATCAGGCTTTTCTTTCAGCTGACGATATCATTCCAGTGCAAACCAATTCAAAGCCATTGCATTTACGCAGACTCATGTTTGCTGCAAGGGATAGTGCTATAGCTATACTTAGAAAAAACATTTTCAGTCCAAAAGAATTAGGCATTGCAGAAGCTTTGCTTATTGGCTATCGCAATGATTTAGATAGAGACTTAGTACAGAGTTATAGCAATACTGGAGTGGTACACATTATTGCTATCAGCGGATTGCATTTGGGAATGATTTATGTTTTATTGCTTAGATTACTTTATCCATTTAGAAAAAAGAAAAACTATCTTCTTCTGAAAACCTTAACTGTTTTACTGGTGCTGTGGGCATTTACTTTTGTAGCTGGAGCTGCTCCATCTGTATTGCGTGCAGCGGTTATGTTTTCGGTATTTCAACTGGCAGAGTGGTTGGATCATAAGCCAAATGGAATTGCTACATTATCCGCATCTGCATTTATCCTTTTGTTGATTAATCCTTTTTATTTATGGGATGTTGGATTTCAACTCTCTTATGCTGCTGTACTCAGTATCATGATTTTTTATAGACCCATATACCAATACTTCTTTTTTAGGAATGGAATTGTGAAAATAGTATGGCAGCTCAATGCTGTGTCATTGTCTGCGCAAATACTTACCATTCCTATAGCAGCATTGCATTTTCACCAGTTTTCCAATTTATTTTGGATTGCAAATTTTATAGCAGTACCACTATCAGGTTTTATTCTTTATGCAGAAATTGGTTTATTGATTTTTGCATGGTGTAAGCCTATTGCTTTGTTTTTAGGAAAGGGTGTTACTGTATCCACGCAGTGGATGAATCATTTTATAGAATGGATTGATACGGTATCATTTTCTGTTTCTGATGGGTTATACATCAACACTTTACAATCCATTTTATTGCTTTTATTCATTGCCTGCATAGCAGGATGGATAATTAGAAAAAAACCAAAGCTGTTAATCATTTCATTGGGCTGCTTACTTAGTTTTTTATGCATAGACAGTAAGAGGGCAATTACAAACAAAGCACAGCAAAAAATGATTGTCTATAATGTGCCCAATAAAATGGCCATCGAATTTATAGCTGGGCATAGCAGTTATTTTTTGGGCGATACAGATTTGCTCAATGATAATTTTTTAAGAAATTTTCACTTGAAACCATCACGTATTAAATATCACACCTATGAAAATCAGGGCAGCATCACACAAATTGTCGGAAACCCTGTCATTCAATTTGCGAACAAAAAAATCTGGATTGTTACGGATAATATATCTTCTACTATCTCCACCGAAAGCCCTATCTGTGATTATATCATTGTTGCTAAAAACGCAAACATAAATTGGGCTGCCCTACACCAAATAGTTAAATCTTCTACAGTCATTTTTGATGGTAGTAATAGTAGGTGGAAAGTGCCTGTATGGCAAAAAGACTGCCATCAACTACATTTGCGCACTCATAATGTGCTTGAGCAGGGCGCATTTATGGTAAATTTATAGCAGTCAAACAAAAACATACAGCTTTTTCATGCAAAAGAAAATTAATTCAGCGCTCATTTCTGTTTTTTATAAAAACGGATTAGAGCCAGTTATTGAGGCATTATCCCGTCAGGGAGTCACCATTTATTCTACAGGCGGCACACAGCAATTTATTGAATCAAAAGGTTATAGCTGCATACCTGTAGAATCACTCACAAGCTACCCATCCATTTTGGGTGGAAGGGTAAAAACATTGCACCCTGTTGTATTTGGTGGCATACTGGGTAGGAGGGCAGAGCCTCAGGATATTCAAGAAATGGCAACTTATCAAATACCAGAAATTGACTTGGTAATTGTTGATTTATACCCATTTGAGGAAACTGTAAAAAATACTACAGAAGAAAAATCTATTATTGAAAAAATTGATATAGGTGGGCCATCTATGATAAGGGCTGCTGCAAAAAATTTTTCAGACCTTGTTGTCATTGCTGCAAAAGATGATTACAAAATAATCACTCAACTATTGAATGAACAGGAGGGAAGTACCACACTCACACAGCGCAAAGAATTTGCTGCAAAAGCATTTGAAGTTGTCATGAATTATGATATTGCTATCTCCAATTATTTTAATACGTCAGTGTTCAATCCTTTTCACCAAAAGCAATCCTTACGATATGGCGAAAATCCTCACCAGCAAGCAGCATTTTATGGTAACCTGTCTGAAGTATTTGCACAACTACATGGTAAAGAACTCAGCTACAATAACCTTACTGATGTAGATGCAGCTGTGCAGCTTGCCTCTGAATTTAAAGATCAGGAGGAGGTATTTTTTGGCATCATCAAGCATACCAATGTATGTGGTGCAGCTATCCGCAGCAATACTTTTGATGCCTGGACATCGGCCTTGGCTGGTGATCCGGAAAGTGCATTTGGCGGCATACTAATTTCTACAGGAAATATTGATGCTGCTACAGCTTCAGCTATCAATGACATTTTCTTTGAAGTCATACTTTCTCCTGCTTATGATGCTGATGCATTTGAGATATTGAGTACAAAAAAGAACCGTATTATTTTAACCATCAATCCGGATTATAAACAGTTGAATACTGTACAATACAAATCTATATTGGGCGGTAGCTTAATACAACAAACAGATATTGGCAATTATTCAGATTGGCAAGAAGTTGGTGGCCGCATATCCACCGAAGGTGAAAAAAGCAATTTAATTTTTGCGAATATCATTTGCAAGCACTTAAAAAGTAATGCCATTGCGCTGATTAAAGATAAACAATTAGTGGGTAAGGGATGTGGCCAAACGAGCCGTATAGATTCCTTGCGCCAAGCTATTGAAAAGGCTGGCCAGTTTGCATTTGATTTACATAATGCCGTATTGGCAAGTGATGCTTTTTTCCCTTTTAATGATTGTGTGCAAATAGCTCATGCAGCAGGAATTGAAGCTTTTATTCAACCTGGTGGTAGTATCAGAGATAAAGATAGTATTGCCTACTGCAATGAAAATAATCTGGCAATGGTAATAACCGGAATGCGACATTTTAAACACTAAACACGCTATTTACTATGGAATATAATTTCAATTCGATTGAAAAAAAATGGCAACAAACTTGGATAGACAGAAACGCTTATCAAGTATCTCATGATAGCTCCAAGCCTAAATTTTATGTATTGGATATGTTTCCTTATCCCAGTGGAGCTGGCTTGCATGTAGGTCATCCATTGGGCTATATAGCCAGTGATATTTTTGCAAGATACAAAAGGCTGAAAGGCTTTAATGTATTGCATCCTATGGGTTATGATGCATTTGGACTTCCTGCGGAGCAATATGCCATAGAACATGGTGTACACCCGGCCATAAGTACCGAAACGAATATTCAAAACTTTAGAAATCAATTGGATAAAATCGGATTTTGCTACGACTGGAGTAGAGAAGTGCGCACATCTGATGCAGGTTATTACAAATGGACACAATGGATATTCTTACAATTATTCCACAGTTATTACAATAGACTCAGTAATAAAACAGAACCTATTGAAGGTTTGATACAAAGTTTCAATACAGAAGGAAACGTCAATCATCCAATACCTGATAATAATTTTCATATTCAAAAATTTTCATCTGATGCATGGCTATCTTTTGATGAAAAAATAAAACAAGATATTTTAATGCAATACAGAGTTGCATTTTGTGGATATGGGGAGGTAAACTGGTGCGAAGCTTTGGGCACTGTTTTGGCAAATGATGAAGTTGTAAATGGTGTGAGTGAACGTGGTGGCCACCCAGTTGAAAAACGAAAACTAAGACAATGGTATTTGCGCATTACTGAGTATGCAGAAAGATTACTACAAGGCTTGGAAAACATTGATTTTAGTGAATCAATGAAAGAAATGCAAATAAATTGGATAGGCCGAAGTGTTGGCGCTGAAGTTGATTTTGAAATACAGGGCAGCATACCAGCTTCCTCAGCCCTAACACTAAAGGTGTACACTACACGACCCGATACCATTTTTGGAGCTGACTTTATGGTTATTGCACCCGAGCATGATTTGATCGAAAGTATTACAACAACTGATCAGCAGCAAGCAGTGGCAGATTATTTACAATATGTAAAAAGTCGAAGCGAAAGAGAGCGGATGGCAGAGAAAAAAATCAGTGGAGTATTTACGGGAGCTTTTTGTAAAAATCCTTTTAATGAATGTTTAATACCCATTTGGATTAGTGAATATGTGCTATCGGGTTATGGCACAGGAGCTATAATGGCTGTGCCTTGCGGCGATGAGAGGGATTTTAAATTTGCACGACATTTCAATATACCAATTACCAATATCATAGGTGATGCATACAATGGTGAAGAAGCAAACCCTACCAAAGAAGCCATTTTAGAAAACAGTGGTTTTTTAGATGGATTGGTGATGAAAGATGCCATACAAGTTGTAGTTGACAAATTGGAAGAATTGGGTATTGGCAAAAAGAAAATAAATTATAGAATGCGTGATGCTGCATTTAGCAGGCAGCGTTATTGGGGAGAGCCATTTCCTATTGTGTGGATGGATAGTATGGCCATTAGTTTAGATGATACAACATTGCCAGTATTGCTTCCGGAAATGAAAGAAATAAAAGTCGGAAAAAATGCAGAAGGGCCATTGAGTTTATTGGATGACTGGAAGCACTTTGAAGGAGGCGTTCGAGAAGTGAATACTATGCCCGGATATGCTGGCAGCAGTTGGTATTTTTTAAGATATATGGATCCTACAAATGAGGCTTCATTTTGCAGCCGCAAGGCAAGCGATTACTGGGGTCAGGTAGATTTATATATAGGCGGCACCGAGCATGCTGTTGGGCATTTACTCTACAGCCGTATGTGGACAAAAGCTTTGTATGATTTGGGGCATATAGGTATTGATGAGCCGTTTAAAAAATTAGTAAATCAGGGCATGATACAAGGCAGTTCCAGATTTGCCTATAGGATTCGTGGAAAAAATGAATTTATATCCTATGGATTAAAAGATCAGTATGAAACAGATGCATTGCATGTAGATGTCAATTTTGTAGATGGTATTTATTTGAATATTGACCTGTTTAAGCAGTGGAAAAATGGGGAGTATAAAAATGCAACATTCATTTTAGAAAATGGAAAATATCATTGCGGTGTGGAAACTGAAAAAATGAGTAAATCAAAATTCAATACAATCAATCCCGATGATTTAATTGCAAAATATGGAGCTGATACTTTCAGAATGTATGAAATGTTTCTTGGGCCAATAGAGCAAAGTAAACCCTGGGAAACTAAGGGTATTGAAGGAGTACATAGGTTTATAAAAAAACTTTGGAGGTTATTTTATGATGATATAAAAGGGGCCATTTGGAATAAGGAAACACCAACTCCCGTAGAGCTTAAGGCCCTTCATAAAGCCATCAAAAAAATAGAAGATGATACAGAGCGATTTTCATTTAATACTGCAGTAAGTGCATTTATGGTTTGTGTAAATGAACTCAATGAATTGAAATGCAATAAGAAAGAAATTTTGGAGTCACTGCTCATTTTGCTTACACCTTATGCGCCACATATTTGTGAAGAACTATGGAATGCTTTGGGAAATGGTGGGCTCATTATTGATGCTGATTATCCAACTTATAATGCGTCTTTTACTGCTGAATCAGTAAAAGAATACCCAATCAGTATAAATGGAAAAATGAGAACAACATTGCAGATGCCAATTGATATTTCAGAAGCAGATGCAAAAGAAAATGTATTATCAAATGAGGGTATATCAAAATGGATAATAGGTAAGGAAGTAAAGAAATTTATTTTTGTAAAAGGCCGAATGATCAATATTGTAATTGGATAGGGTAAAAGATGATTGTCAAATCCATCTGGTTTGAAATTTTACATTTAAAAGATTGAGCAGTAGTCATACTGAGTAATAACGTTACTATTTCATCAGTTTGATATAAAGAAATTTATTGCCAACAGCATAGTAAAAAGTTAGAGGATATACATTTATTCTTCTTAGGCATCATCATTGGGGATTTATTTCCCCTATTTTACCGCCGTAAAAATCAAAGATTGCTATGGAACGATTCCAAGGTTTATTGGGCATATTACTTATTTTAGGCATTGCTTGGCTTTTTTCCAATAATAGAAAAAGAATCAATTATAGATTAGTGCTTAGTGGTATTGCATTACAAACCATTATTGCCTTGCTTGTATTTAAAGTAAAGCCTGTGGGTGATTTTTTTCAGTTATTAGGGCATGGCATGGAAAAGATTGAAGGGTTTGCCCGTCAGGGTGCATCATTTGTATATGCAGGCATAGGTGTACAACAAATGGATGGCAGTATTGGTAATTATATGGCTGGAGGCTTCGTGTTTGCTTTTAATGTGACTGCTACTATAATTTTAGTATGTGCTTTAGTGGCTATCTTTTATCATTATGGTATAATGCAACGTATTGTTTCCATCATTGCACGTGCCATGAATTTTATAATGAGGGTAAGTGGTGCAGAAGCTTTGAGCAATGTGGCCAGTGCTTTTGTGGGTCAGGTAGAAGCACAAGTTATGATACAACCATATTTAAAAACCATGACCAAAAGTGAGTTGCTGGCCAGTATGAGCGGAAGCCTTGCTTGTATAGCCGGTGGCATATTGGTGGTGTATGCAAATATGGGCGCACAGGCGGGAATGGATCTTGCACCAAAGTTGATAACCGCCAGCTTAATGGCGGCACCTGGTGCATTAGTCATTAGCAAAATAATGTACCCGGAAACGGAAGAAAGCCAAACGATGGGTAAAGTAAAAATGGAAGTAAAAAGTAACTATGCCAATGTGATAGATGCTATCAGTCATGGAGCTGGGGATGGATTTAAAATAGCAATGAATGTAATAGCAATGCTGATTGGCTTTATTGCTGTAATAGCCTGTTTAGATTATATTCTATTGGGCATTGGTCATATTTTCAATGGGGAATTTGATCTATCGCTGAACTGGATATTTGGTAAAATCTTTTATCCCTTTGCTTGGGGTATGGGTGTGCCTGCTGAAGATGTGAGTAATGCCGCTACTTTATTAGGGCAAAAAATTACTATCAATGAATTTGTAGCATTTCAAAATCTTACTCAAAACAAAGTACCGATTGTATCAGAAAAAGGATTGCTGATTATCAGCATTGCAATATGTGGGTTTGCCAATTTCAGCAGCGTGGGTATGCAGATTGGAGGCATTGGCGCATTGGCTCCGGAACGCCGCTCTGACCTTGCTAAGCTTGGTCTCAAAGCCCTGCTTTGCGGCACTTTGGCTTCTTATTTATCAGCAACTATTGCGGGTATATTGTTATAGCCTTTAGTAGGTGGGTAGAGGTACGCAGACTCCTACTTGAGGGCCGATTTCAAAAAAATACTGGTTCCTAAACAATTCCAGAACGCCCCCAAACATTTCTGGGACGTTCCTGAACCTTCCAGAAACACAGTTTTCTATCATTTAGAATGACCCCTCGTAAAATTATTTGACCCCTTTTGGACAAAAAGAATTATGATGAGTGAAGAAAAGAATAATAAGATTTATACGACCCAAGTAAGTGATTCATTTGGCAGAACTAATGATCGCCATCGATATGAGATAGCATTTCGATCGACTTACAAAATAATTAACAGCACAGCTTGAAATCAGAAAAATGAAAGCAATTAAATAAATAAATTCAATTCTAAGGCAAGACACCAATTCTAAAAATATGCTATCCATTGCATTTGCTGTTTTGGGAAAAAATTAATTTATGAATATTAAAAATCGTTAGATACATACGCCGTAATTCATTGCCCGAAGGGCGAATAAACATATTTATTTTTCAAAAGGAATTTTATTGATTTTGGTTCTTCTTTTATACAAAAAGTATGATTTAAAAGGCCATAATCAGATTGAAAAGACAAGTGGAAACAACAGTAAATTTTTAGTTTTTTTTCAAACATCTTTAAGCAAAATCCCGAATAATAAGCAAAATTTTAAGCAATGCTTTGCAAGCTCAGCCAAGTAAACTTGCCTTTTTGGGAATGAAATCAAACTATATCTTTGCACCTTCTTTGTTCTTATGAGTGATGCAATAAAACACGAATGTGGTCTGGCTTTGATCAGACTGCGCAAACAATTTTCATATTATTTACAGCAATATGGTACGGTTTCTTATGGATTGAGCAAACTATACCTACTGATGGAAAAACAGCACAACCGGGGCCAAGATGGTGCAGGTATTGCCGCTGTAAAATTGCATACAGAACCCGGCTATCCTTTTTTGCATCGCTTACGAAGCAATGCGCCACAGCCCATAGCAGAATTATTTCATAAGATTGGTACCGAAGTGGCTGAAATAGAACGCTATCAGCCCGATATAAAGAAACATCCAGGCCTAATGAAGGGTCATGTATCTATGATGGGTGAGTTGCTTTTGGGCCATCTCAGATATGGCACTCAGGGAAGAAATAATGTTGATTTTTGTCATCCATTTATAAAAAGAAATATTGAGCCGGGAAAAAATCTTGCCTTGGCGGGAAATTTTAATCTGGTAAATACCGAAGAACTTTTTGATCTGGTAAATATTGAACCCGGTGAATTTCAAAAGCAAAGTGACCTGGCTGCCATGATGGAAGTAGTGCATCATTTTCTATCAAAAGAAGATGACAAACAGCCAAATAATCCTGATATAGCTGCTGCTCTTAGAAAAGCTGTGCCACTGTTTGATGGTGGTTATACGATAGGAGGATTAGTAGGTTGCGGTAGTTGTTTCATACTTAGAGATGCACACGGCATAAGGCCAGCATACTATTATATCAATGATGAAGTAATAGTGTCTGCCAGCGAAAGAGCAGCTATTCGTACCACTTTTAATGTGGGCGAAAATGAAGTAATGGAGTTAATGCCCGGTCAAGCCTTGATTGTAGCCGTAGATGGCAGCTACTCCATAGAAACAATAGCAGCTCCAAAGGAAAGAAGGGCTTGTAGTTTTGAGCGTATTTATTTTAGCCGCGGCAGCGATGAAAAAATTTATAGGGAGCGTATAGCATTGGGCCACCACTTGAGTAAGCCTGTTTTAGATGCCATAGGATACGATTTAAAAAATACCATTTTTTCTTATATACCCAATACAGCAGAGGTAGCCTATTTTGGATTGTGTAAAGGCATGGAAGAATACCTGAATAAAAGAAAAATTGACCGTATTTTAAGTTGGGGAAATGATATAACGGAAGAAAAATTACAAGAAGTAATCAACAGAAAAATTCGCCAAGAGAAAATTGCTATTAAAGATGTAAAACTGCGCACTTTTATTACGGAAGATAATAACCGCAACGAAATGGTGCAGCATGTGTATGATATTACTTATGGCACTGTGCGAAAAGGGGAGGATACCCTTGTAGTAATAGATGATAGCATAGTAAGAGGCACTACACTCAAAGAAAGTATTGTTAGAATGTTGGGGAGGTTGGAGCCCAAGAAAATTATTGTCATCTCTTCTGCTCCACAAATTAGATACCCTGACTGTTATGGAATTGATATGAGCAAATTGGGCGATTTTATAGCATTTAAAGCAGCCGTTGAATTATTAAAAGATACCAATCAGGAAGCTATTTTAGATGATGTATATGCACAAATTAAAGAACTGGCCAGAAATAATCAATTGCATACGGAGAATCTGGTGCGCCTTGTTTATAAACCATTTACAACACAGGAAATATCAGATAAGATTGCTGCACTCATTACCCCGCCTGGTTTGGATTTACCCGTACAGGTTATTTATCAAACCATAGAAGATTTACATGATTGTTGTCCCACAAATTTAGGTGATTGGTATTTTACAGGAAACTATCCCACCCCGGGTGGAAATCAAGTTGTAAATAAAGCATTCATCAATTATTATGAAGGTAAAAATGTAAGGGGCTATTGATTTTGCACCATTGAATTAAAAGCATTTTTATTCCTTCGGAAAATGTATTGTCGGTGTTAGTGGATTAATTTCATGGCCGAAAGATGGTTTTTTATACAAGTGAGTTATTGTAGTTATTTCCCGAATCCAACTACATTTGAGCCATGCCAGAAGTTTCTGAAACCATATCAGCTATTGCAATGGGAATAGCGCTAAGTGCCTGCTGTGGTTTTCGGATTTTTATACCATTACTGGCTGCATCTTTGGCCGGCTATTTTCAATGGATTAGTTTGCCAGATACGGTTAGCTGGATGGGAAGCCTTACATCAGTTATTTGTTTTGTTACAGCCGCTTTATTAGAAATTGCTGCATATTATATTCCATTTGTTGACAATCTATCAGACCTTATTGCCACACCCTTGGCAGCAGGTGCGGGTACTTTAGTAGCGTATAGTATTTTGCCCGGTCAAGAAAATAATGAATTGTTACAATGGATTCTTGCAATGGTAGCAGGAGGTGTGTCTGCGGGTACCATACAGTCTGGCACAGGTTTGCTGAGGTTGGCAAGTACAAAATTTACAGCAGGTACAGGAAACGCATTAGTGGCTACAGGAGAAAACGCCGCAGCCATTGGTGGAGTGGCATTGAGTTTTATGATACCTGTATTGATGGTGATTTTTGTGGTGTTGTTAATAATTTGGATCCTTCGAAAACTTTTTATTGGAAAAGCTAAGAAGGAATAACCAAATACACTGCTGAAAATAAACTTATTTATCCTTTAATGTCAAGTAATCTATCAATGGCATAAGCTAGGTCTTGGTCCTTTTGTGTAACAATATCCCCTGCATCGTGAGTGCTTAGCCATATCTCTACCCTATTCCATACATTAGACCAAAATGGATGGTGATTTGCTTTCTCTGCCTCCAAGGCCACACGTGTCATAAATGCAAATGCGGCAGAAAAATTTTCAAATTCAAATTTTTTATACAGCCTATTGTCGGCTTCTATCCACATCATTTTTAATTTTATATTTTACAAATAATTGGTGACCTCGTTTTCGATCTGCAATGAATAATTTTTACAACTATTACCTGTTTTACATATAAAGCATCCAGCCAAGCTCTTTTTACAGGCGGATGGTCAGTAATATTTTCCGGGCACCAAATATTTACCTACGGATGGTCAGTAATATTTTCCGGGCACCAAATATTTACCTACATAATCTTGAATACCTGATTCCAAATCATAGAATTGTGCTGCATATCCTGCTTCTCTCAGTTTTTGCAAGGTTGCTTCTGTAAAATATTGGTAAGTATTTCTTAAGTCTTCCGGCATATCTATAAATTCAATAACCTCATCCAAGCCTGCACCTTTAAAAGTAGCTTTTGTAAGATCAACAAAACTTCTTGCTTTACCAGTACCAAGATTATATAAACCATTTTTATTATCAGTCCATTGCTTCGAAATCATTTCTTCCATCATCCAATAAATAATGGTTAGAATATCTTTTACATAAATAAAATCACGTAGTTGCTCACCATCTTTAAAATCAGGTCTATGACTTTTAAATAATTTCACAAGACCATTTTGTTTCATTTGAAGAAAAGCATGGAAAATAACACTGGCCATCCTCCCTTTATGATATTCATTTGGGCCATACACATTAAAGAATTTCAATCCTGCCCATCCTCTGGGACTTTTTTCCTGCATTAAAGCCCATTTATCCAATTCGTTTTTACTTCTTCCATAAGGATTAAGTGGAGTGAGCTGGTAAGCAAGCTTATTCTCATCCAAATATCCATGGCTGCCATCACCATATGTAGCAGCAGATGATGCATATATTAATGGCAGATTCTGCTTGGCGCAATAGTTCCAAATTTTTTGTGAATACACTACATTTAATGCTTCGTGTACGGCATAATCAAATTCAGTAGTATCAGTGCGTGCACCTAAGTGAATAACTATATCCAATGCAGGCTTCTCTTCTGCAAGCCATTCAAATAAGTATTGTCTTTCTATATTTTTTAAATACTGTTTTTGCTCCCAGTTTTGTCTTTTTTTCTCTATACCAAAATCGTCAACAATATAGATATCTGTGATTCCTTTTTCATTCAAATACTGTAGCATACAGCTTCCTATAAATCCGGCTGAACCAGTCAATAATACTTGTGTAGGTTTGTCTTTTTGATTATTCATTTGTCTTCAATGCTTTAACTGCTATTTTCAATGCTTCTACATTTTTCTTTTCACTGCCGGCAAATATTTTATTGCCAATTATTACAACTGGTCTTTTTAAAAAAGTATATTCCTGAAGGATGTAGTTTTTATAATCATCCTCTTTTAATGCTTTTTCTTTATGTCCCCATTCTTTATACTTCATGGCCCGGCGGCTAAATACGGCTTCATAACTTCCTGCCAGCCCTTGTATTTCGGCCAACTGATCAGTTGTTATTGATTCAGTTTTAATGTCCTGCATCACAAATTTTTCAGTTGTAATACCTGTTTCCTTTATGATGGCCTGGCAAGTAGTACAGGTAGCCAAATGCCAAATTTTTCCTTTTTTCACAGGCAGCAAAATAAATGGTTTCCATGAATCGTAAACTTCTATCCATTAAGGTTGTTATGTTTGCACAGAATAAAGTAGAGTTATGATTAAAACAGGCAATACGGTAATAAGTATTTATACAGAAATGACCCCAAATCCGGAAACGATGAAGTTTGTGGCCAATAAATTACTATATCCCGGTAAAAGCATTGATTTTCAAGAGGCGGCTTCAGCAGGTCCCTCACCGTTGGCATCAGCATTATTTGATTTCCCATTTATCAAGAGTGTTTTCATTGCCAGTAATTTTATAACGCTCACAAAAACTTCTGACACCGAGGATTGGTATGAAGTTATTCCACCAATCAAGCAGTTTTTAAAAGAATATCTTGAAAATGGCGGTGAGGTAGTAAATGAAGAAGCGGCTGCACAATTAAAACAAGAGAGTAGCAATATTGTACTCAGTGAAGATACTGATGTGGTAAAACGTATTAAAGAATTGTTGGACAATTATGTGAGACCAGCGGTGGAAATGGATGGGGGTGCCATACAATTTAAAGACTATGAAGATGGTGTAGTAAAACTTATGATGCAGGGCAGCTGTAGCGGATGCCCCAGCAGCATGGTTACATTAAAAGCTGGTATTGAGGGCATGATGAAGCGCATGATACCGGAAGTTAAAGAGGTAGTAGCTGAAGCAGAGTAACTTTCAAATAATATTTTCTCTGAACATTTACGAGTGTGTTTTGCACACTCTTTTTTATGCAGATAAGCGCTGCAGAAGAGGTTGATTGTGAGGGTAACTATAAAACAAAATAACAATATTTGTATTATAAGGATTTTAAATTCCAGCCTAAGTCGCTTAACTTTTGTTTGCAGGCTGCACAAAATTCTTTTTCCTCATTCGTAGGGTTCCTTCCTTCTGCATCTCTCATATAACATGTTTTTTCTGCGCAATGTGGCAGGCCAATGGTATGCCCTAACTCATGTATGGATATTTTAAACAATTGCTCCTGCTTATTTTGCTTGCTTAATCTAAAGGTGGAAGCTACACAAGCATTGCCCGGTCTGTATCCTAACCCCATCACACCCCAGTCTGCCTGATTACCTTTTGTTGTGCTGATATCTTTTTCAATCAGACCAAGTGTTATACAATCTTTTGGTGTATTATTTTTTAAAAATCTTATTATGGAATCTGCTCTAAATCTTTTTCCTGAAGCGTTTAGAGCATTAAGTGGAACATGTAAATCTGGTAAAATCACAATATCAGCAGATAGTACATTCAGTTTGGAAGCAATTGCTTTTGCAAATAGTGAATCAAACCCATTGAGCGGTTGAATGTGGATTGACTTTGTTTTTTCAGTGGTTTTTGCGGCTGGATTTTTCTGTTCGTTACAGGAGATCATTGTAGCTAAACAAAGCATAAGTATAAGCAATGGTTTAGCAAAAAAATTTATCGTTTTCACATCATTACTTAAAAATTGAATCATCCACTCCCTTATTGATAATATAGGATGAGTAGGTGATTTCTACCCTGCCTTTTTTATTCTTGAGTTTATCAGCATCAGCAGGTTTTTCCCCTTCGTCAAATTCTAAGGTTACACCCTTTGGTAGTTTGTAATCTTTTGTATTGAAAGAAAAAATAATCTTATCGGGTAGTCCGTATTGACTGTATTTTCCATAACTCATGTTAATTTCGTATGTACCATTTTCCCTTGTAGTGGTTACCGCTTTTCTCACTAATAAATTTTTTTCATCAATGTATAAAGTGGATAAAATAATTTCACTGTTTTCATCCGAGGGAAGCAGCTTTACAATTTTTACAGCAAATTATTTGTGATTTCAACAATTATTTTGTTGACGGAATATATAAATACGAATAAATTGCGGATTATACAAATAATATG
>CALAGJ010000122.1 GCA_937892395.1 uncultured Parafilimonas sp. | reverse complement strand
GCTAGTAAAGTGCGTTTTTACCTATCAACAGACCAAACCTATAGTGCCACCGATACCGAAATAGGTTTTGTAAATGGCAACGCCTTAGCCGCCAACGCATCTCAGTTTATTATCGAAAAAAGCTTAACCATACCCACCACAACAGCAGTAGGCAACTATTACGTATTGTGCCGTGTAGATGCCGATAGCCAAGTAACCGAAAACAGCGAAACTAATAACTTGTTTAACTTTACCCTTAGCATTGTTGTATTACCCGATTTTATCACACAAACGCCTATAGCGCCTGCTAGCATTATTAAAGGAAGCACAGGTACTGTATCGTGTGTAGTGAAAAATAATGCCTTGGGGGCAGCCGCAGCTAGCACTGTTCAATTTTATCTATCTACCAATCAAACCTACGAAACCACCGATGTGTCGCTTGGCTCAAGCTCGGTTAGTGCCTTAGCAGCTAATGCCACTACTACCAAAAGCCGTTCTATCACCATTCCGGCTACTACTACGCCCGGCACTTACTATATTTTATACCTTGCCGATAGTCAGGCACAAGTTGCCGAACAAAGCGAAACAAACAATGTGGTCTCAAAAAGCATTGTCATTCAATAATTACCATTGAGCTATTTGCAAAAAAGGTGGCTACCTCGTATTTACGAGGCAGCCACCTTTTTCAATTTTATTTACATTATCTATCATACATACCCCTTAAGCCATTATTTTTTCAAACGCTTGGCATAATTTTTAAGGCTGCCACCTATGCCTTTTTGCAGCGCTGTTTTGATTAACATGCCTACCAACGGAATTTTAGAGCCTACCTCTATCGAATAATCGAGTGCTGTTTTTTGGGCAGATAAACTTTTAAATTGCATACTGCCGTAATGATGATGCAAGGGCGTGCCTTTGCTAATTTGGTACTCGATACAAGTTGGTTTTTCTGATTTACGAATTGTTTCCTCAAAAGGGGCAATAGGTAGTTTTATCAACCTTACCGAACCTACCCCATTGATATTATCGGCAGTAAGGCTATCTACTATTCTGTCCACGTTTTGACCCATCATTTTACCAAAATTAGCGTGGTCGTTAAAGGCTTCCCAAACTTGTGCTATGGGTGCATCAAACTCTTGGTAAATTTTTACTTTGTGTATTTTCATGGCTACTTATTTTGTTTTGTTCAGATACTCATCTGCCCTTAAAGCTACATTATTTTGTATGTCGTGCCAAAACAGGTTGTAATCTAAAAAATGAAGGATTTTAAAGTTGCGGACAAACGGCATTTTTGTGTCTACCCACAAAAAGTTGCCTTTTATTTGTGCCTCGGTGTGGTAAGGTTTTTTACGGCTGATGTTTGTCATTACACTACCATTGCTACAAGCCGTTAAAGTATCGGTTGTCCACGAAACCGGATTTACACATACATCGCCCCAAAAGTCTACGTTGCCCGTGTAGTTATAGCCCTTTTTAAAACTCGACCACGTTACGTAACAGTTGGTTTCGGCTGGCGATTTACAGGGTGTTAGCACTTGGTATTGGTTGGCATGCACACTTAATCCCACGATATAGGCGCAAACTAATTGTTTTTTTTGCTCGGGGGTATCAAAAAAATCTTTTAATTCAATTAGTTGAATATGTTTTTTGATAAGTGCAAGTTCTTCTTTTAAATCTCCGCCCTTTAGTGCTATTATTTTTTTGGGATGTTTGTTCTTGCTCCAATAAATTAAGTCACTCATTTTTGCCACCGCCCGTGTAACAATATAATCAATCGGTTGCTGAATGTTTTCAGCCCGCTCTGCTATTGCGGTAATGTTTTTTAAATCCAATGCTTTCACTACTTCATTCACCACTGTTATTTTTTTTTGAATAGAATCTACCAAAATAAAATTCGTGTCAGGAAATAAAATAGCCAAAGGGATACCCGGAAAACCACCACCAGTGCCTATATCAATAACAGATGTGCCAGCTGCAAAATCATAAACAGTAGCAATTGAAAGTGCATGTAGCACATGTTTCAAGTATAAGGAATCAATGTCTTTTCTGGAAATAACATTGATCTGATCATTCCATTCTTTATATACTTTTTCAAGACCATTCATCTGTGCCAATTGAAGATCAGTGAAAGCTGAAAAATAGGTATGAATAATTGATACTGGCATGACTATTCGTTTGTAATTGCTGTAAGTGTGGCTTCTTTAATATCGCTGAGCATGTTGAGGTCTAATATGGTGGTTGTTTTATCGTCACTTTCCTTATACATGGGTATAAATCGATAGCCATATTTTATTTCTTTGAATGTATAAGATGAACGCTGAAGCACTGAATTGCTAAATACATCATCAAAAGCCCTTATTAAAATATAAATCTCGGTATCTGCATCATTAATTTCTGATTCTGTCATATTGTATAATGGACTATTTTCATCAATAGGATGCACTATGGTCCAACTCATAGCCAAAGAATCTATTCGCTTGCGCTCCAATGGTAATTCAAAAAACTTAAATACATCCTTACCATTTTCATGTACAGTAAAAGCAACATTTACCCTTACTTCCACATCAGTAAGTATATGATTATCCTTGGTAGATACAAATCGAAACATAAAACCGGTGCCACCCTGATAAGGAGCTATTACCCCATAATCACTAAACCGTATAAATGCTTTTGGTCTTGAAAATCTTCCATAAATTAAACCAGTAATGATGGCAAAGGACAATAGTCCAGAAAGTGCTTCCGCAGAGGCAATCATGTTTGCTAAATCCCCCACAGGATTAATCCTTCCATATCCAACTGTTGTAAATGTTTGTGAACTAAAAAAAAATACTTCTTTAAATCTGCCCCAGCTATCATTGGTTACCATACCCATAAATTCATTTGTACCCAGAAGAAAATAGATGACGGTGAATAATAAATTTATAATAGAAAATCCTAAAAAAATAACCAACACAAATTTTACGGTAGGCATCATCAGCATATCATAGTACAAGCTCCTCCTTTCTAAATAATTTAATCCTTTTCGCTGTACATTAAAACTCCCATCTCTATTGATAAATCTACCACCCTGACTGGTAGCATTTGCTCCAAAGCCAGTATCATTATTAGTTTTTAAGTTTGCAGTATTTCGTTTAAAAAATGCCATGCTATAATTTTCCGATATAAATATTTGATTGAAAAAGTAATACAAAACTACAAGAGTTAGTTTCAAAAATCAGTAAACTTAATTTCTCTGCACCCATGCGTTCAAAAAAGTGGCATATTGCGCCCATGGATATTTTTTTAATGATCATAGGGTGTATCATGATCCTTGTTGGTATTGTGGGTAGTGTACTGCCCATACTTCCGGGGCCGGCTATTTGCTATGCTGCCCTATGGCTACAGCAAATGAGGGATGACAGGCCTTTTACGAGTAAGTTTTTAATTATTTGGGGCATCATTTTGCTGGTTATTATTGGGTTGGATTATATAGTACCCGTAATAGGTACAAAAAAGTTTGGTGGTAGTAAATATGGTGTATGGGGCTGTGTATTAGGATTTTTGGCCACATTTTGGTTAGGACCTTGGGGCATTATTATTGGCCCATTGGCAGGTGCTTTTATAGGTGAAATGATCTATAGCAACAATACACATATAGCCATCAAAGCAGCTATGGGTAGCTTTCTCGGCTTTTTAATCAGTTCACTCCTTAAAATAATTGCCTGTATGGCCATGGGGTATTATTTGGCTATGAGTATCTGGCAAACTTTTTAATTCAATTTTATTATCCTTTTGATGGAATTGATTTTTTTCCCTTCGGGGAATGATGGAAGCAAATTTTCAATACAATAATCCTAATACAAAAGTCAATTAAAATGTCTCAACAATACCATAAAGAAGCAGAGCCAGATATAATGCGGGTATTTGTTTATATGAAAAGTCTAATCCCTTTATTTTGCCCGAATATATTTTAAATAATTCTAAGAAAAACTTAAATTACATTTCAAATTTTCATGGCAGATTTATCTAATTTTGATGCAAATGGTGCCGCAAATCCAAACAACAATATTTTTGGTTTACCCACTACAGAAGAGAATAGCAAACTAGTACTACTGACAGTGCCTTGGGAGGTTACTGTAAGTTATGGTGTCGGCACAGCCCGAAGCCCTGAGCACCTGCTTCAAGCAAGTATGCAGGTGGATTTATTTGACCCGGATATGCCCGGTGGTTGGAAGCAAGGATTCTACATGCGTCATCCTGAAAAGAAAATTTTAATGAAAAGCGATTACCTCCGAAAAGAGGCTGAGCTGTACATTTCATTCATTGCAGAGCAAGAAGATATTTCAGAAAATAAGTTTATGTGTAAGAGCCTTAAGGATATCAATCAAGGCAGTGATATGCTCAATAACTGGGTGTATGAGCAATCCAAAGAGCTCCTCGATAAAGGAAAGCTTACAGCATTAGTAGGAGGGGATCATAGCACACCACTCGGGTTTTATAAAGCACTTGGCGAAAAGTATGGTTCATTTGGAATTTTGCAGATTGATGCCCATTGCGATTTGAGAAAAGCTTTTGAAGGATTCAAATATTCTCATGCTTCTGTTATGTATAATGCTTTAGAAGAAATACCTGCTATTTCAAAACTAGTGCAGCTGGGTGTAAGAGATTATTGTGAAGAAGAATGGGATTATGTCTGCAAGAGTGAATACAGAGTTATTACCTATTTTGATCAGGAAGTAAAAGAAAGACAGTTTGCAGGAGAAACCTGGGATCACTTGACGGATGAAATCATCAATCATCTGCCACAGCAGGTTTATTTCAGTTTTGATATAGATGGTTTGGATCCCAAGCTTTGTCCATCCACAGGTACTCCGGTTTTTGGAGGATATGAAGCACATCAGATTTTATATCTATTTAAAAAAATAATCAATAGCGGCAGAAAACTCATTGGATTTGACCTAGTAGAAGTGGGAGTAGGAGATGATAGCTTAGATGCCAATGTGGGTGCCCGTATCCTTTGGAAAATGTGTAATATGCTCCTCAAAAGTAACTCCTGATGGCGGCAAAAGATTTTGACTTTGTAATAACGCTCAAACGAAATAATACCGCAGCGGCTGATGTTTTTGGAGCACTATTGAGTTTTTTGCCCTTGGTATATTTCTTACGTTTATATACAGAACTTGCACAACCATTATTTATCATATCCTCAATTTTTATAGCTTTATTACTGTGGTACAATTATTTCAAAAATAGAAGAGGAAATGCCATCAATTTCAGATATATATTTTTGGTCATTGCAGTCACATTCATCATTATAAGGGTTCAATATGGTACAACCTGGTTGGCCATTTTGTATTTTATATTACTTTTTGCTGAAATACAGTTTAAAAGAAATAGAGAAAAAGGTTTTGATAAAGAAGGCATTACCGATAATGGTTTAATAAGAACATTTGTGCCTTGGTCGGAAATCAAAAATGCGCTAATCAAAGATGGCATGTTAACCATTGACTATACAAACAATAAACTCTTTCAAATGGAAGTAGCTGGCGATATTGAAGCAAGTACAGAAGAAGAGTTTAATATATTTTGCAAAGCTCATCTTACAGCTATAAAGACTCCTGTTTCAAATGAAAAAAGCTGACGATAATTCCAAACCTACAAAGTGGCTTAAACGAATAGGTTTAGCTGGCTTTCTTTTTTTTCTGGTAAAGGGTCTTATATGGCTGGCTGTTTTTTGGGGTTTGGGAAATGTGTTGGGGTGTTAATTATTCATTTATTTTTACAAAAAAAATCAACTATGGCTCTATTTAATTCTGGCAATCCGGCCCTCAATGAAAATGTTTTTAATCAGTCAACGGATGTACAATCCGGCGAATTCATGACGGTAAAAGGCACCATGAATAAGTTTGGCTTTTTGTTATTTATGGTATTAGCCGGAGCCGCATATTCTTGGCATCTGTATGAAATTCCAAAATTGCAGACCATGCAAACCTTAATGTGGGTGGGTTTAATTGGTGGATTGATTACAGGCATAATCATTCGATTCAATCCTACGCTTGCACAATGGCTTGCACCCTTGTATGCTGTGCTGGAAGGATTGTTGCTTGGAGCTATTTCAGCTATTATCAATGACTCATTTAAAGAGAGTTATCCGGGTGTAGTCATTCAAGCTGTGGGGCTTACATTTGGAGTTGCCATTGCCATGTTTTTGCTTTATAATTTTAAAGTAATAAAACCAACACAGCGGTTAAGAAGTATTGTATTTACAGCCTGTGCAGGCATATTTATTTTTTATCTAATTGATATGACGCTGTACTATGCTTTTAATATCAATATCAGCATTACAGATTGGTCAAATACAAGCTGGCCTTCTATTATTTTTTCATTATTTGTAATTGTAATAGCATCGCTCCGTTTAATATTTGATTACGAAACTATTGAAGTGGGTGCTGCACAAGCTGCTCCAAAATATATGGAGTGGTATGGTAGCTTTGGCTTGTTGGTAACACTTGTATGGCTCTACATCGAAATCATCAGATTATTATCCCGTTTGACTAAGCGATAAAATACTTTCTATCAGAACAAAGCCGGATTACTTTATTACATCCGGCTTTTTCATGAAACACTACATAGATTTTCCTGATTACTCCATAACGTACATTCCGGTAGGTGAGTAGCATGCGGGTAGCCCAGCACCCAAGCCAGTTGTAGGTAGTTCCCCACCCAGTATGCGGCCATCCCATTTGAAAGTGGCACTATTGGCTTTTGCTTCTACTACGTTTTGTCTAAATGGCATGGGAAATGGGTCTCTGTTATAATATTTTGCAGCATCAAAATGGCTTAGTTCCAATTCACACAAATGACCTGCCACTGATATTTTTGCAACCACATTTCTTGGAAAATCTATTTCAATTTTTATATCCGCCTTAAACACAGGCGCTTGCTCAAAAGGAGTGCCTTTAAAAATTTTTGGGCCAAAATATTTGCCCAATTCTTCATCTGCACATATAAATCCAAAAAAATCCGGCACCTCTTTTAAGTCAGGATTGATGAGTAGCATGCCTGCTGGAGCTATGCCATGAGGTGTACTTGTAATATTGGCTACATGCACCAGTACATGTGGTAAAGGCGCATCGTTATTGGGTTTCAGCATTGCATCCACTCCATCAGTCCAGTTTAGAAAATCTGTAGCATAATGATTCCCATTTTTTCTAATAATAATTTCACTCATAATTATATTTTTTGAAATACAAAACAATCAAATAGATAGCGTTGATGCTATACCAAATATAGGGTATTTTTTCACTTCGTGAAATGAGTGGCTGAGGGTGATTCACTTCGTGCAATGAATGAGTGATTGGTGACATCTTTTTATCTATTCACCAAGTAAGATTCAATAGTATGTTGGATAAGAAAGGTGGTGCATATATCAGCTTCAAGTATCATTCAGACAGTATGCATCAGTAAAAAAAAATAATGCATCGTTCCTTCTGCATATTCATTGCCCGCAGGGCAAATAATTATCTCTTTAAATGCATTGTTAAGAAAATTAAATTCATGACTAATGCATCTTCATTGCCCGCAGGGCTAAAAATTAACCCCTTCCTTGATTTACAATATATACCCCGGCAAGAATGATGGCAAGGCATCCTATCTGCATCAGGTTTACAGACTCTTGAAAATAAATACCCCAACCCACTGCTATAAATGGCATACCATAGGTTACAAGGGAACCAAATAATGGCCCTGCCATTTTCAATAACTGATAGAATAAAATTCCAGCAATGGCTGTACCTCCTATGCCGAGTGTGGCAGAGGCCAATAATGCATTAGAATATTCAGGTTTTGAAAAATCTAATTGTAAAAACCCTGTAGAAAAAAGTATAAGAGCAGCTGGAATTAAAATGAAGGAGAAAGACAATGATACGACATGAATAGGGGAAAATGTTTTTAAATACCTACCCACCACATTTACATTGATACCATAAAAAAGTGTGGCTAACAATACCAAAAGACTGTAACTAATATCTGCCAAGTTTACTGCTTTGCCTCCGGCAAATGGTAATAAAATCAAACCAATCAAACCTACTAAAACACCTATTACTTTAACCCTGTTTGTAGGCATATTAAAAAACAGTGAACCAACCACAATCGTAAAAAGTGGAGTAAGCGCATTGAGTATGCCTGCAAGTGAACTGTCTATTCTTGTTTCAGCAATACAATACAAGAAAGCAGGAAAAAAACTGCCCAATAAACCTGATGCTATTACATATTTTCTATGTATTGATGGAATATTTTTAAAAGCCTTATAGGCAAATGGCAATAAGAATAGAGCTGCACTCAGCATACGAATAGAAGCCACTTGATATGCGCTGAAACCCCCGTTGATGCCCAGTTTCATCAATATAAATGAGCTGCCCCAAATAATGGATAGTACTATAAATAAGACCCATTTTGTAATAGTGTGATTCAAGTATGAATGAAGTTTTTGCAAATGTGCTATTTTACAACCCTTTAAAAAAATAAAGGATGATAAGGATAGAGAAAATAAATACAAGAGCACCAAAGTCATTACAAAAAGAAAAGACAAAAGCAAAGACCATTGAACTTACTGAAAGGCTATCTGAGTTACAAAATCTCTTATTTGCCGAAGGTAAAAATGCGTTACTCATTGTCATTCAAGGCATGGATGCAAGTGGTAAAGATGGATTAATAAGAAATGTATTTGGAAAGCTTAATCCACAGGGAGTTACGGTGCAGTCTTTTAAAGCTCCTACTACAGAAGAATTGAGTCACGATTTTTTGTGGCGAGTGCATAGTAAATCGCCTGCAAAAGGTATGATACAAGTATTTAATCGTAGCCATTATGAAGACATACTCATTACAAGAGTTCATAATTGGATTGATAATGACACCGCACAAAAAAGGATTGAAGCTATCAATCAATATGAAGCACTACTCACTAAGCATAACAATACATGTATACTGAAATTCTATCTGCATATATCGCCAGAAGAACAACAAGAAAGATTAAAAGAACGTATGAGCGACCCCACCAAACAATGGAAGTACAACGAAAATGATTTTAAAGAAGCAGCACTTTGGAAGTTGTATATGAATGCTTATAATGATTGCTTTAATCAGTGCGGTGCCATACCTTGGCATATTATACCCAGTGATCAAAATTGGTATAAAGAATACTTAGTAGCTGATGCATTGTGCAAACAATTAGAAGAATTGAATATGAAATATCCGGGTCTGAAAAAATAAGATCACCTTTTCTTTTATATCAGTTGGGGGGGGCTTCAGTCCTTTTATAATTTTCAATATGCATAAAACGGTTAAAATAATAACTGGAAGTAAGTGGGCAGCTATTGCAGCAGGAATAATGGGTGTAGATAATGTGGCTATTGTGTTTGGTAATACCATCCATTTGCACAACTGTAGTAAGCCAGATTTTTTAAAGAATAAGCAATGGGTTTGTCATGAACTTACGCATGTGGAGCAATATGCCACTCATGGCCGATATATTTTTTTATGGAAATATTTTATAGAACATATTCGAAAAGGATATGCCAATAATAAATATGAAGTGGAGGCAAGAAATAGAGAAAATGATATTAACCTGCTACGGCAGGTAATGATTGAGTAAGTGCAATTCAAACCATCTAAATACTGCACTGCGCACAGCACATTATTTAGAAATCAGGGAATATATATATGGGTAATAGCTCACCGTGTTTTCTTTCCCATCCATGCGTAGTAGTGCCATTTGTAATGATGATATAATCAGCAGGCATGACCAGGTTATACCTTAATGCTTGATCCAATACTGTGGCACTAAGTTCTACATTCATTTGTTTGCATTCAATAATCATCCAGGGGGTTCCTGCTTTATAGATGATTAGGTCAGCACGTTGCGGTAGTGTACCTACCATTATTTTTTTTTCAACTGCAATTAATGAGGCTGGATATTGTAGGATAGTTATTAAATACTGAATAATATTTTGTCGTACCCATTCTTCCGGAGTAAGTACAATCCACTTTTTTCTGATGACATCAAAAATCTTTTCCTTTCCTTTTTCGGTTTTAGATTTGAATGGATGATGTGGGAATTCAATCTGTATCATGCAGATGAAAAAAATAATTTATTTTCACGGCAAACATATCATTCGAACCCCAACAAAAATTATTGTTTATGACAAAAGATCAGATTGTGCAAAACTGGCTTCCCAGATATACTGGGGAGCAATTGAAAAATTTTGGCCAGTATATTTTGTTGACAAATTTTAGTAATTATGTGGGCATGTTTGCTGCCATGCATCAAGTAAAAGTAGTAGGGGAGGATCGTCCTTTTCAGGTGGCTACTGCAAATACTATTTCTATCATCAATTTTGGTATGGGAAGCCCGAGTGCAGCCACTGTTATGGACTTGCTGTCTGCCATTAAGCCGCAGGCTGTATTGTTTCTTGGTAAATGTGGTGGATTGAAAAAGCGCAATAAAATAGGTAGTCTCATATTGCCCATAGCAGCCATAAGAGGTGAGGGTACCAGCAATGATTATTTTCCACCGGAAGTGCCGGCTCTACCTGCATTTGCATTACAAAAAGCCATCAGTACTACCATCAGGGATTATAAAACGGATTATTACACCGGCACTGTTTACACCACCAATAGAAGGGTGTGGGAGCATGATGAAGAATTTAAAAGAAAATTGCAAACAGTAAGAGCTTATGCCATAGATATGGAAACCGCTACTATTTTTATGGTTGGCTTTTATAACCGAATTCCCACCGGCGCATTGTTATTAGTGAGTGATTCCCCAATGATACCCGAAGGAATAAAAACAGAACAGAGTGATAAAAGAGTAACTTCTAAATATGTAGAAAATCACCTAAAAATTGGCATTGATTCTTTAAAGCAATTAATGAATAATGGAGAGACTGTAAGGCATTTGAGGTTTTGATGGCTTATCTTTTTTGAACTGCTTCAAATAGTTCTTAAAAACCATAAGTTTTTTTCTTTGGCCCCATTGGGGAATATATTAGTAAAAAATGGTAAGCTTTTTTTAGTTCCCCGTTGGGAATGAAATAAAATTATTCAATAGCAAAAACAAATATCCAGATTACTATTCATGAAATTTTTTGCGCAGCAAAACTGTAATTTTATTACAAGTAACGATTGGAATAATTTGTCATTTATTTTTAAATCCATTTGAACTCAAATTATGTTTCATATAGCGCCTTCCAAGGCGTTTTGATTCCGCTCTGCGCTCATTTTTTTACCTTTATTTATTCCTTAATGGAATCAAACAAAATAAATAGCACTTCAAAAAAGAAGTAGGCAAATGTTGACTTCCTTTTTTCTAAAAGGCAATCTTGATTAAATTTGCCTAAAATCATTGAATGGCATTATTACAATCTCCATTTTTATTGTATTCTGATGGTAAGGGAAATATTTTTGAGGATCAAACTCTTTTTGCCACAGGTCGTGCAGGTTGGGATGCTATGGATGTACCTACTGAAGATTGGATAATTCTGCCTGATGGCGGTAACTTATATGAGTTGCCAGGAAGAAGGGGCATTGGTATTGATGTATCAACTGGTCAAATGAGGCTCTGCGAAAAAGGTTGGGCAGTGGCTGCATTTATACCACCAGCATATACCGGATTATTCCTTAGCGCATATGAAACTGCGCCAGACGCACCCACTCTGCCTTTATTTTGCTATACAGCAGCGGGCTGGTATGGGAATAATTTTTATGTGCCTGCCATTCGAATTGAGCAGGACATAAGACAAGAGTGCAAGGGTTATAATGACGAACTTATACAAGATGGTGTACAACATTTATTAGACCAATATCCAAACAATAGATTAGTGCAGCATTTGATGAATAATTGTTGTAACACATATCATTGTCCAGCTGCCAGAAATTTTGCTTTGGGTAGATGGGAATGTCCTATACCATCATCTCCTGCTTGTAATGCCAATTGTATAGGTTGTATATCATTTCAGCCAATAGAAGAATCAATTGTTTCTACTCAGGATAGACTTAGTTTTAAACCAACAGCAGAAGAAATAACGGAATTTACAGTGCCTCATTTGATTCAGGCACCTTACCCAATCGTAAGTTTTGGTCAGGGCTGTGAAGGTGAGCCTTTATTAATGTGGGAAACAATAAGAGAGGCAATAATTTCCATCCGAAAACATACTCATCGTGGTTCTATAAATATAAACACGAATGGAAGCAAACCAGATGCGGTAGAAGCACTCTGCAAAGTAGGATTAAATAGTATTAGGGTAAGTACAAATAGTGCTCAAAAGCATATATACACAGCATATTATCGTCCGAACAATTATGTATTTGAAGATATTATTGAAAGTTTACAAGTAGTGCGGCAGTACGATGGATGGAGCAGTATCAACTATTTTGTTTTTCCCGGAATGACTGATACCCTATCTGAATATGAATCACTAAGAAGCCTTATACAAAAAACAAAATTGAACATGATACAATGGCGAAATTTCAATATAGATCCAGATTGGTATCTTGGAAAGATTGGAGTAGGTGAAACCTCATCTATTTTGGGTATCAAGCAAGTAATGGATTTGATACAAGAAGAATTTCCGAATCTAAAATTTGGCTATTTTAATCCACCTTCTGAGCGTATTCATGGAAACTATGCAAATGATTTTGCACATTAATAAAATCAACTAAATGCTTTCAATTCTTATCACATTACTTATATCCACCATTACACATCCTCTTTTTATTTCCATGACGCAAGTGGAATACAATAGTGCTACAAAAAATATTGAAGTTAGTGTAAGGGTTTTTACAGATGATTTTGAGTCTGCTTTGAGGAAAAATTCAAGCATAAAAATTGACCTTACTCATCCAAAGGATAAAAAAAGCATAGACGAACAGATCAATAAATATATCCTTAATAATTTATCTATGCGTGTAAATGGAATAGATAGTAGGATGCAATATGTGGGCTATGAAATTATTCAAGAAAGTGTTTGGGCATATTTTGAAGCTCCTGTAGAAAAAATGCCAAAAGCATTATCTATGCAGAATAATATTCTATATGATTTCTCTACGAAGCAAATCAACTTAGTTCAGGTAAAAATCGGTAAAGAAGAACGTACGGAAAAAAGAAGCTATCCGGAGAATTTATTCAATTTCCAATTCTAAATCTTCTTGAATTTTCTTTGGAATAGAAACCAAGATTTTATCTATACGATGTCCATCCATATCAATCACTTCAAAGTGAAAGTCTTTCCAATCCATCTGATCACCGGCCTTTGGTATTCTTTCCATGTGGTGAAGTAAAAATCCCGCTACGGTATCATATTGTTGTTCTTCATCTTCAAGCCAGTCAGTAATATTAAAGTAGCTTAAAAAATTATAAAAGGGTATTTGTGCATCGGCCAAAAAGCTACCATCATCTCTTTTATAAATTTCATAATTATCCTCATCCTGCTGTGGTATATCACCTACTATAGCATCAAGAATATCATTAAGTGTTATAATACCTTGCAGTGTTCCATATTCATCTACTATAAAGGCGTAATGAGATTTATTTTCTTTAAACCTTTCCAGTATTTGATAGGCACTATTATTTTCAGGTACATATAGTGCAGGTTTCACTATACTACCAATAATAGTATCTGGAGTTGCTCTAAAAATATCTTTCAATGAAATCATACCTTTTACATTGTCCACATTTCCTAAGCAAACAGGATAAACAGAATGCATTTCATCTTCGCCCAAATCCTTTACTACACCTACTGTATCATCAAAATCAAGCCAAACCATATCACTGCGATGTGTCATTAGAGAAGTAATATTTCTATCCCCAAGATGAAATACGCGTTCTATAATTTCTTGTTCAGCTTCTTCAATTGTACCCTGCTCGGTGCCTTCACTGATGATGGCTTTTATTTCCTCCTCCGTTACATGAGCATCATTCTTTTTTATATTGAGCAATCGAATAAGGAGATTATTACTTTTAGTAAGTAACCATACAAATGGATAAGTTATAATACTCACTACACGCATAGGTGCGGCAAGGGTTTTCGCTATATTCTCAGGATTACTAAGACCTATTCTTTTGGGTAATAATTCACCAAAAACTAAAGAAAAATAGGTAATAATGATAACGACTATTGCCGTTCCAATGCCATTACTATAAGGGCGAAAGAGTTCAAATTTGTTTACCCATGTTACTACACTATCTTGTATAGCATCTCCTGAAAAAATACCATTTAACACTCCAATAAGTGTAATGCCAATTTGTACAGTGGATAAAAATTTGTCGGGATGATTAGCTAATGCAAGTGCTTCTTTGGCTTTGATATCACCTTTATTTGCTTGTCCTTCTAGTCTTGCTTTTCGGGATGATACAAGGGCAATTTCTGCCATGGCAAATACGCCATTTAACAGAATAAGACCCAAAATTATTAAAATCTCTGTCATAAATTCGGGTGTAAAATTAAGTGAATGGAAATAAATGCTCTCCTACGACTATCTCTTGCGCAAAAAAATGTAGTTTATAAAGGCAATACTTTGAAAAAAAATCGATGGGAATAAGAAATTTTTCGAATTGAATTGAACATTTCTATCAACTGAAACAAACCACTTTAATATGGTTTTTTCAGAAGAAAATGAGAAGATATTGAGTTTATTACTGAAAGGAAAAAGCTAATAAATTTAATTAGAAAAAATATACTAAACCAATACCGAAAGCATTTACTTTATTTCTAAATCTTGTAACCTCTGTGCCATCCGGAGCTGTTTGCTTGATTGTTGTGGTTTGGTATTCGTTAAACAGAAACTGGTAAATACCTTTTACGGCAATTTGATCATTAAGGCGATAACGAAGGTAAAACTCTGAATTGAGCGTGCCTAAATCATTATCTCCGGTTAATAATAAATTAAAAGGATATGGTTTTGATACCGGCTCGGTTGTTATCGTGCCTTCACTTTGAAGTGTAGCGGCAGACTTGCTACCAATGGTAAAACCAATTAAATCAATGTTTAGGCCGGCATACAGATTTGGGGTGATGTTATAACCCGCATTGCCACTGAGGTTAATGGCTGTAGAAAATGGTTTTTGTACCGTAAGTGTATCCCAAATCCATGTTTTCTGACCTGCCAATACAATATAAAAAGGTGTTGTATTTGTACGGGCAAGTTTGGCAGGAGCGGTAATGTAATTTCTGTTATCACCACCATACAAAGTTATCCTTGCTCCTAAACCCAACTCTAATTTCTTAGACTTTCCAATACCCCAATTATACACCCATGAAGCGGAAAGTGCAGATTGTTTAGATGCTATGGTGCCACTTATGTCTAACCATTCTGTGTTGGAATGTTGATGTGGCTGGGCTTGTACAAAAAATGGAAAGAGAAACAAAAGGATAGCTATCAGAAATTTCATAGTTAAAATTTGATGCGAAGTAACTTAGTAATTTGATTAAAATGAAAGAATAATAATATGGCAGAGGAAATAAATACAATAAGTGCATAGGAAAATAGTAAACCACCATCTCCCTGTACTTCAATGCCCAGTTGAGTAGCATGAAAGAAAAGTGCTCCACTCATCAGGCCAATTGCCATTGCACTACCTATGCCCGTAAATGATGGAATCATAATAAGCAATGCAGCTATTAGTTCCATCACTCCTGTGCCAATTCTACCCCAAGGTTCCATGCCAAGGGTTGAGAATATATAAATAGATTCTTCTGCTCCTGTAAACTTAAAAAACAATGTTTGAATGAGCAATCCCGCAGATGCAATTCTGAGTATCCAGAGTATAATATTTTTTGCCATTTTAAATAGAATTATTAAGGAAAATACATATTAAGGTTTATAAACTTTTACCCAATTGGCATCTGCTTTTTTATGCAAATTATCTTGATCTTTATTCCATGTATTGAGGGTATTGTTCAATCTTTTATTGTAGAACAAAAATAATTTTCCATTAATAATTTTAAAAGTTTCAGGATCAATTTCAACTTTTTCACCCGTTGATCCCATTGCGTATGCACACCATCCACCATATTGGGGTTCATAAGCTGAGGGGTTTTTCCTAAATAATTCCTTATGTGCATCGCTTGAAAAATGATAAACGATGCCCTCATAACTTAAGGCAAAGGATGCATTGCCTTTCACAGCTTTATGGTCAGTAAAATAGGCCACTGGGTCATAACCTGCTATAGCAATGTTTTTTTCTGTATTAAAATGTTTTTTACGGATTGCTGTTGCATCTTGTGCAAAAACTTGGAGTGTAACACTTGAAAATAAAACTAAATATAAAAACTTCATCTAATGTATTTTGATATACGACGGGTAAAGATAAAAACCCTTACAAATTATTAATTGTTAAAACCTTTTTAGACCAGTTTGAAATAGTTCAGCGGAAAATTTAAGCAGTTAAACCTACAGCTTACAATTAGGTCTATGGGCAAGTTTCTAATAATTTTACCGCTGCATGCAAAATGATAAAGAACTTTTAGAGCTGTTTAAAGAAACGGATACAAAAGAAAAAGCTTTTACGGCCATTCTAAAAAAATATCAGGAAAAATTATATTGGCATATCAGAAGAATGGTGGTTGACCATGAAGATGCTAATGATGTATTGCAAAATATGTTTATCAAAGTATGGAATGGTTTGGCGAACTTTAGAGAAGATAGTCAACTGTACACTTGGCTATACCGCATTGCCACAAATGAAAGCCTAACTTTTATTGAGCAACAAAAAAAGCGTAGTTCAGTAAGTTTCAGCGATGTGGAATCAGGTTTGAGTAACAAAATAAAAGCAGAAAAAAATTTTGATGCAAATCGCTTAGAGTGGAAGCTACAACTTGCCATTCAGCACCTGCCCGAAAAGCAACGAATAGTGTTTAATTTGCGTTATTATGACGAAATGCCTTATGAAGAAATGAGTAGGGTGTTAGAAACCAGTGAGGGTGCTTTAAAAGCGAGTTATCATCATGCTGTTAAGAAGGTGGAAGATTTCATTTTAAATCGTTAAACCATTGAGTGCATTTATTGTCACACGAAGTGTTGTATAAAATGGATGAATTAATATATATAAGCCCAATTGTAAATAATATTACCCGTACCGTACCCTATACAGTACCAAATAATTATTTTTTGAAATTGACAGATCAGATTAAACTACATGTGCAGCTACATGATGGGAATAAGACAAATCCCTATTGTTTGCCTGACGATTATTTTGAGCAATTGACACTGAAGTCATTAATTCACATAAATAGTTCATCCATTGAAAATGACACTCATTATCTACTCCCTATAAATTATTTCGAATTATTACCTAATCAAATATTATCAAAAATAAAAGCAGCAGAAACTGGGGCTTTGACTGTCTACGATGAATTGGAATCTATTGCGCCGTTGCTAAATAAAATACCTAAGCATGTATTTGAAACTCCTGCTGCATACTTTGAAAATTTAAAAATGCCTCTATCAGTTGAAAGTACTGGGCAGCATGAAACCAAGATAATTCCAATAAAGAAAAATAGCTGGAATCGCTATATTGCAGCGGCAAGCACATTTTTAGTAATCGCATTTACATCTATATTATATGTAAAATATGATCAGGTAAACAAGATTAATAGAATGCAAGTACAACGCATTGCAGCTGTTAATGTAGATCAGGGTATAAATACACTGAGTGATAAAGAAATTTTAGAGTTTTTGGAAGAGCAAGGTAAATATTCTATTGATGATGGTTCAGTTGAATTTGGTGAAGAAGTAGAAGCTACTGAATTGATGAATAATAAGTTTTAAAAAAATCTTACTGCTGTGTATCAATACAATTAGTCGAATAACATTTTAAAAGAAAAATGAAAAAAAATTTTACATTTATTTTGTTTTTAACATTTCACTCCTATTTTTGTTTCTCGCAGGGGAGTAATACCTGGGATACAGGAAAAGCGGAAACCATACGAAAGGCATACATTACCCGTGAACTCAATCTATCTCCAAAAGAATCAGAAGAATTCTGGCCGGTTTACAATAATTATACAAAGGAAATTAAACAAGCCCGTCAGCAATATGCAAATGATGAAGTTGCTTTTGAAGAGAAAGTTGTTGAAATAAGGAAAAGGTATAAACCAAATTTTCAAAAGGTTTTAGGCGATAATCCGCAGAGAGCAAATAAACTTTTCACTGCAGATAAAGCCTATCGGGACAAGCTAAGACAAGAACTTGTAAACCGACAGCAGGTAAAAAAAGGTATGCAAAATCCTCAGGTAAAGCGTCCAATAAAAAGACAAATACCTAAGGCAATTAAAAGAAAACCGCCGAGATAGCGGTACTAAAGATTGAATTAAAAAGGTGTTTTTCATAGGTTAGCAACGGCCAGCTCTTTTCAGGGCAGGCCTATTTTTTTTAATGGAAATTAAACTTTAATTTCTATCCATTTCTTTCCAACCCAATTTTCTATTTTTGCAGATAGTTATGAGAACTTTATCTGTAGTTGTAACGGTGATGAATGAAGAAGACAACATTCATCCATTAATTGATGCGGTGCATTCTGCGCTTCAATCTATTGATTATGAACTCATTTTTGTGGACGACGGAAGTATAGACGCTACAAGAACAAGAATACAGCAACGCTTAAACAACCGAATCAAATTAGTAGAACTACGGAAAAATTATGGTCAAAGTACTGCAATGACAGCCGGAATTGATTATAGCACTGGAAAATATATTGCCCTAATTGACGGTGACTTACAAAATGATCCTAGTGATATACCACACATGTTGCAAAAACTGATTGAAGAAGATTGGGATGTAGTAGCTGGAAATAGAAAGAATAGAAAAGACGGCATGTTTTTAAGGAAAGTTCCAAGCAAAATAGCTAATGCTTTAATTCGATACATGACAAAAGTCTATATACAGGATTATGGATGCACACTAAAAATATTTAAAAGAGAAATAGCAGAGGACTTGGGCCTCTATGGTGAATTGCATCGCTTTATTCCTGTGTTGGCCAGTATGCAGGGAGCTCGTATAACGCAGGTGGATGTAAAACATCATGCAAGATTGCATGGAAGTTCAAAATATGGCTTAGGACGCACTATTCGTGTAATGAGCGATTTGATAACCATGGTATTTTTTAGAAAATACAGTCAACGACCCATGCACTTTTTTGGTGCAATTGGGTTTGTTTGTTTTTTAATTGGATTAGCAATAAATCTCTACCTGCTTTCATTAAAAATAGCTGGAAATGATATATGGGGCAAACCTTTACTTATTTTAGGACTTATGTTATTACTTGGTGGTATTCAACTCATAACTATTGGAATATTAGCAGAAATAAGTATCAGAACTTATTATGAGGCTGGTGATAGAAGAACTTACCAAATACGAAAAATATGGCAACAAAAAGAGGAAGTAGCAGGCCATGAAAATCAATATACCACGTCTTGAACATTTCAAAAATAACAGTTCCGAGTTGGGCTAAATTTGGTATTAAATTACTGGTTACAACTCTATGTATTGCCTATCTTTCTGGTAAAATAGATTTTGAGACAACATTATTGTTAATTAAAACTGCCAACCCTTTTTGGATTCTATTAGCCATTCTATTTTTTGGGCTATCAAAATGGATTTCTGCTATTCGATTGCAAGTTTATTTTAAAAATATAAATGTTCATATACCGAGTAAATCCAATGTCAAATTGTACTGGCTTGGTATGTTTTACAATTTATTTTTACCTGGTGGTATTGGTGGGGATGCTTATAAAGTGATTTTACTACACAAGTCAAAGGGTTATACCGTTAAATCATTATCTACTGCCGTTTTATTGGATAGGGTAAGCGGTATGGCTGCATTAGGTATTTTGGCTACAATTAATTTTTATTTTCTGTTTCCGGATCAATTTATTGGATATCTATCTATACTGATTTCATCAGTTTCCTTAGTGCTATTTTATCAATTGGTCCGGAAAGTTTTTACTTCTTTTCTGCCGGGGTTTTATCAAACTTTTTGGCTCGGCCTCGCAGTACAGATTTTGCAGGTAGCATGCGTTTGGTCTATTATGCAAGCAATTCATATAGAGCAAAATCAAATGGAATACATCCTCCTATTCTTGTCTTCCAGTGTGGTTGCTATCTTGCCTTTTACCATTGGCGGTTTAGGTGCCCGTGAGGTCGTTTTCTTATGGGGAAGTAACTATTTTACCTTACATAGCGAAACAAGCATCAGTATCAGCTTAGTTTTTTATTTTATTACTGTTTTAGTATCGTTGCCAGGGCTGTATTTGGTTTTTAAAAATCCAATGGAGGCTTCTAAGCATACCAATTGATTTTAAGAGCATTTATATGAAAAACTGATTTTGACACTGCTCATCTATTGTTATAAGCAGTGCCAAAAAACTAATATCCCGGATTTTGCTCCACAGCACCATTTGTAGCGGCAACCTCTCTTTGCGGTATGGGCATTATTGGGTTTACACCTTCACCCAGATTTGCATCTACAAGTCCGGTACGTGCCAGATCAAATATGCGATGCCCTTCAAAGTTTAATTCCGCCCTTCTTTCGTCTAAGATTGCCGACAGATAAGTGTCATCATCCGCTACATCTTCATCTGATAGTGCTTCCAAACCTCTTATTGTTCTTAAATCATTTAAATAGCTCAAACCATTGATCCGACCATTTGCTTCTGCTGCTATTAAATACATTTCTGCTAAGCGCAATACAAAAGCAGAGTTATCTTTTGCTGTTTCGCCTCTGTATTTCTGGCTGCGTCCGTCTGGCTCTATACTTAAATCGTTATTGACAAAATCAACCAAATCAGCACGTGTATCTCCCACTCTTGATGCAAAAAAATCATTGAGATTACTACTTACCATAAATAAAATATCCGGTCTGAGTGCATCATCTCTTAAATAAGTAGCAGCATTATAAAAACTTTGGTTCTGGGCTTCAAATTTTAATTCTAAAATTGATTCTGAAGTCAATCTATCCGTATATATTTTTCCTACTTCACCCGTAGGGAAAAAACTATATGCTCCATTATCTATTACAGATATTGCATAGTCTGCTGCCTCACTCAGATCACCATGATATAAATGTACCCTGGCTAACATGGCTGCTACCGCCGATGGAGATATATATTGATTGCCATTATCTTCTGTAATCAAATCTTCGGCCGTATGCAGATCATCCATAATTTGTGTGTAGCTAACTTCTACTGTACTTCTGGGTACAGCTGTTGTAGCATTTGCTGTACTAGTTACTATCGAAATGCCATACGGTGAGGTTTTGTCCCAATGCTGACCCCAAAAGCGCAACAGGTCAAAATGAGCCATACCCCTTACAAATAAGGCTTCACCCAAAATCATTCTTTTTTCAGCTTCATCCAAATCTGGTACATTGTCAATATTTTCAATAATTTTATTTGCAGTGTAAATGGTGTTGTAGATGGCATTATAGGATTGAGTTATATATATATTACTCGGTGTAAGTGACCTTGCTGCTATTTCATTTAGATCAATTACATCATAACCTCCTGTTGTACCATTATCTGTATATGCTTCTGCTATAAGTGGAAAATATGCACCATAGTAATCCCTTGCTTGCAGTGTATTATACATGCCAACCCTTGCATTACGTAAACCCTCTACAGAATTGAATAAATCATCATCACCTACTTCATTAGGAGAGGTAAGGTTTAATAGTTTATTACAGCCTGTGGCTGACACGAATAGTATGAGTAGTAAAGGTACAAATACTTTTTTTATGAATGGATAATTGTTCATTTCAAATGCTTTTCTGATGATTAAAAATTAAAGTTTACGCCAAATGTTATAGTTCTTGCTTGTGGATATGCGGCATAGTCAATACCTGCTGTTTCAGGAGCATCTCCACCATTGCTACTAACCTCTGGATCAAAGCCATAGTATTTTGTAAGTACTGCTAAATTTTGTACTTGTGCATACAACCTTAAATTATTAAATACCTTTTTTGTTTTTGGTCTGATAGTATATCCTACACTTACTGTTCGAAAGCGAAAGAAAGAGGCATCTTCTAAAAACATAGAAGAGTTTTGTAAATAATTTTGAAATACCAATGAAGCACGTGGTATGTCAGTTTGGTCACCCGGGTTGCGCCAGCGATTGTTTACTATAGCAGCATTATTTGCGTATACTTGAAAGAGGTTATAATCTTCATCCCAACCTTCATCACTCCAGCCCAATGTTTGGTATGTGCCTCTAATGAGATTATATACTTTGTTGCCTACACTAAACTGTGTAACGATGGATGCATCCCAATTTTTATATTGAAAATTTTGTGTCCAGCCACCAAACCAATCCGGTATTGCTTTTCCCAATACCTTTTCATCATTCTCGTCTATTATACCATCCTTATTAAGATCATTAAAAACAGGATCACCATTATCAGGATTTACGCCAAGATATTCTACACCAATAAAAGATCCAACAGATTCTCCAACTTTCAGTACATGTGTAGGAAACAAATCTCTATAAGCACTAAGTTGCTCTCCATCCTGATACAGAGAAAGTATTTCATTTTTTAAATAAGTAAAATTAAATGAGGTATTCCAAGTAAAGTTTTTGTTCTTAACAATATATGCATTTAAAGAAAATTCAATACCTGTATTGAGAATATTTCCTGCATTGCTTGTAATGCCAGGAAAACCGGAAGTGGCAGGTAGTAAAGCTTGGGTGAGTAACTCTGTACGATTGCCTCTGAAATATTCAATACTACCACTTAATTTGCCATTCATTATTTCAAAGTCAGTACCAATATTCAGCATTTTGTTGCGCTGCCAGGTAAGGTCAGGGTTTCCTAAGTTGCGGGGTCGCAAACCACTTACACCGTCATATACTGCTCCAGTCCAATTGCTCCGATATTCAAAATCTGAAATTTCCTGATCTCCGGTAAGGCCATAACTTAAGCGAAGTTTTAAACTACTGAGCCATTTTGATGTGCCAAAAAATTTCTCCTTACTAATAACCCATCCTGCTGAAAATGCAGGAAATAAACCCCATCTGCCCTCCGGATCAAAACGTGATGAACCATCATACCTCGCACTTATGGAAAGCAAGTATCTGCTATCATAAGCATAATTTACTCTTCCTATAAAAGATGCTATACCCCAATAGGCCGGATATTCATCAACCGGTCTTCCCTGTACACTGGCTGCACTACTAATAGTTTGTAAGCCGCTACCCGGAGGAAATCCGATACCTACTAAAGAAGTCTGATTACTCCTTGTGTCTTGCATGGAAAAGCCTCCCAATGCTGTTAAGGTTGATGCACCTTTTAATTCAGGTTGCCAGGTTACCATATTCTCATTTATCCAAGTAGTACTGCGGTAAATTCCTTTGAGGGCCTTGCCGCCAACCGCTTCTGCATCTGTTGTAATAGCTGCAAAAAACTGGTCATCATTTAAGTTACTATAGTCTGTAGAAAAGCTGCTTCTCAAACGAAGGTTAGGTAGTAGAGCTGCTTCTGCAAACACAGTTCCTATGAATCTGTAAGATGCTGTAATGGCTGTTATTTCTTTTGCACTTTTTACAGGGTTATCACTTAACCAAGAAGCCTGATAAGCAGTGTAATCACTATAGGTTCCATCTTCATAAACAGGTTGTAGTGGAGATGCTCCAATGGCATTTGTAACAATGCCTGTGTAGGTGTTATCATTAAAGCTGCGCTGATTTCTTGTATAGGCAAAACTGGCATTGGCACCAATAGTTATTCTATCACTTACTTTATTGTCAATGTTCATGCGAAAGCTGCCTCGCTTAAATTGATTCTCTATTACAATACCTTGCTGATCAAAGTAATTTCCTGAAATAAAGAACCTCGTTTTTTCATTGCCCCCCCGGGCACTTAATTGCAGATTACTAATGGGGGCAGTTCGAAATATTTCATCCAACCAATTTGTATTTACACCTGTACTCCAACTTTCGGGTAGTGGATTGGTAAGCAATGCCGGATCAAAATCATCACCAAATAAAGATGGGTCTTGATTGTATAATTTCAAATCCTGAGCACGGGCATCTTCAACTAAAGCTACAAATTCTGAACTGCTTAAAAATGGAATTGTTCGAGATACATTTTGCAGCCCGGTAAAACTATTAAATCCAAATTCTGTTTTACCATTTCGGCCACGTTTTGTAGTAATCAGTACTACACCATTTGCTGCCCTTGCACCATATTGCGCAGCACTACTGGCATCCTTTAGTATTTCTATACTTTCTATATCATCTGGATTAATATCTGATATGCTACTCACATTCTGTCCACTGCCTTGTTCTTCACCATCTGTATTGTAAGAGGTACTTAGTGATGAATTGCTTTCACTGATCATTGGTACTCCATCTACTACATAGAGTGGATTGCTTGCTCCGCGAATGCTTACTAACAAACCTGCACCTGGAGTGCCGGAGGGAGAAGTAACATTAATACCAGCCACTTTTCCTTGAATGCTTTGGGCCAGGTTGGCAACCGGCTGATCTTTAAATTCTTTATTCCTTACCGAAGATATGGCACCAGTAATATCGCTTTTTTTCTGCCTCAAGTAACCTGTTGTAACCACATCATTCAAAGTACTTACAGATTCTTCTAATATGATGTTTATCACATTCCCCGTTAGGGGTATCACTTTTTCTTTATAACCAACTGCTGTACATACCAACACTGAATTTGCTGTGGGCACCATAATGGTAAAACTACCATCTGTTGACGCACTCACTCCTTGATTGGTGCCTTGTATAGTTATTGATGCTGCTGGCACTGGTGTGCCTTTACTGTCTTTTACCGTTCCGGTAATGGATACTTGCTGAGCACTTACCAATAATGGTAGTAAACAGATAAGCATTGCAAAAACAAAATTTGATAATCGTAGCATAGCCAAAAAGATTTTTACTAAAATGAATAATGAATCCCAAGGCTGTAAATATGGGGAAAAATTATAATGCTATGGTAGTAATATTTGAGCACTGTAGATTGTTGATATTTTTGTTACAAAACTTTTGATTAATAAGTCTTTTAAAATTGAAATCTATTTTCATGCAATGAAAAATAAAATTTGAAAATTAGTATTTTATAAAAATGATTTATCTGGCACTAATACTTAATACCCTCTATAATTTTATACTTATCCTCTCCATCTTAATACTCGTTTCCCAATACACCCATTAGCGATGGCTGCTCTAAGCCTTGCAACTGCTGCTTTTAATTTTAAACGAGTCATCAACCTCTGGAAGAAAGAGGCAAATTATAGTTGGCAACTTATGTACATTTTTTTTGTAAATATTTATTGACAACTTTATGTCCAAAAAATAAAAAGTACTTTTTAAGGGACGACTAAATATAAAAAAACCTCTTTCACAAATGCGAAAGAGGCGCTTGCGGAGAGCGAGGGATTCGAACCCCCGGACCTGTAACAGTCAACAGTTTTCAAGACTGCCGCAATCGACCACTCTGCCAGCTCTCCGAGAGCAAAATAAGGGTTGCAGATTCGACCTACCAAATATGCTTTGAAAATTTTTATTTTTTGCTGTGCAATGAACTACTTACGGCCTTACTGTAGCAACGCTTCTAAGTATTTCCATATTTAATTAATGCAATGCTCATGCATATCCAACCTGCTATCAAACAGGTGCCTCCAATGGGTGTTATGGCTCCAAGCCAATTAAAGTTATTGTTGCCTGCTGCCCGAGTTAGCGTTAGGGCATATAATGATCCTGAAAAAATGATAGTACCTATTATAAATAATCGGCCACACCACAATAGGCTGCTTGATGGAATATATTGAAATAATATACCTGCTGCTAATAATGCAAATACATGATAAAATTGGTAACGAACAGCTGTTTCAAATATCTGAAGGGTTTCTGCATTCACTTTATCCTTTAGGCCATGTGCACCAAAAGCCCCAAGCATTACCGACAATGCGCCAGACACTGCTCCAACAATTAAAAAAAACTTATTCATGAGTAGAAATTTTATTGATGATAGCTGACAATATTTGTTCTGATTCGTGGATACAAAAAGTAGATTGTTGGTAAAACGATGTACGTTCATTTAATTTTTCTGCTAAGAAATCCTGTAAGGATGATGCATTCATATTTTTGAGTAAAGGTCTTTGCTCCATTTCTGGCAATAATCTTTTTACCAATGTTTGTATATCACATTGCAGCCATAATGTTTTGCCATACAAGTTCATTTGCTCCATATTATCAAAGAAACATGGTGTGCCACCCCCGGTGGCAATAATAGCAGGAGGAAAGGAAAAGGTGTCATTCAATACTTGTTTTTCTAATAATCTGAAAGCCGATTCACCATCATGTTCAAAAATTGCTTTTATAGACTTTGATGCGGCTTTTTCTATGCATTCATCCAAATCATGGAATGGAATATTTGTTGCTTTGCTGAGCTGCTGGCCCCAGTAGGATTTTCCACTTCCCATCATGCCAATGAGGTATATACTTTTTTGTATTTGCATCAATTCGCGGATCAAACTTGGAGAAATTTTTACATAAAAAAGGCCTGAAAAATACAGGCCCTTTTTATTATTTATTTAAAAGCATTAAAGCCCGTTACGTCCATGCCGGTTATCAGTAGATGTACATCATGGGTGCCTTCATACGTTATTACACTTTCTAAATTCATCATGTGACGCATGATGCTGTATTCCCCGGTAATGCCCATGCCACCAAGCATTTGACGAGCATCTCTGGCAATATTTGTTGCTATTTCGCAACTATTCCGCTTTGCCATACTTACTTGCTGTGGAGTAGCTCTGCCTTCATTCATCAGCACACCCAATCGCCATACCATGAGCTGTGCTTTTGTTATTTCTGTTATCATTTCAGCCAGCTTTTTTTGCTGCA